>NZ_JAQMSY010000257.1:0-54613 GCF_028329095.1 Microcystis sp. CS-574 | reverse complement strand
GTGCTTGGCCGGTAATCGGTATCTGGTTTACGGCAATGGGTGTTAGCACCATGGCGTTTAACCTCAACGGTTTCAACTTCAACCAGTCGATTCTCGATTCTCAAGGTCGTGTAATCGGTACTTGGGCCGATGTGCTGAACCGCGCTGGTATCGGTATGGAAGTAATGCACGAGCGCAATGCTCACAACTTCCCCTTAGACTTAGCTAGTGGTGAACAGGCTCCTGTAGCTCTGACTGCTCCTGCTATCAATGGTTAAGTTCTAGTCTGAACGAAAAGGCACTCCCGCGAGGGGGTGCTTTTTTGTTGTTAGAATTATGATATAGCTCAATGTTAAATGGAGTTAATTTTATGATATCCCCTCAAATTATTGAACTGGAACAAAAGTTACGAGACTGTTCTCTTGAAGATAAAAAATGGTTATTAGAACAGTTACATCAACAATTAGGATTGAATGATCAAAAAACAACTAAACAACGATTAATAGATAGTTGGAATGAAGCTTATAGTGATGGGTTGGACGAATCAGAAACTTTGATGTTAGAGGGAATACGCCATCATCAACGCCAATTATCTGAGTAAATATGACGATTTTTCAAGGTGATATTTATTGGATTGATTTAGGAGAACCACAAGGAAAAAAATCAAATTAATTATTCAGGGAATTAAGTTGGTTATTGAACCTCAAGAACTCGAATAATAGGGATTATAAAAGGATTTAAAGAATCCATTAACATAAAAAAAGCATACAGCATCGCCGCTCACGTTTACTTCGGATGTTTAATACTAAATCCGTTGAGTATAGGCTACATATCAGGATAGCCGAACAGCAAAATGGGAATAGATAATCAGTCTTTAATAACCGAATTTAGTACCAGACGCTTAACTAATTAGAAGTAAAAAAATTGTAGGGTTAATTCATGAATTAACCCTACACATCGTTTCCATTCAGACGCTTCACGAATTTGCTAGAGTCATAAACTCTAGTTAACAAAAGTCCAGCGTCCTTCCACTTGACCGTCAAGAAGTTGATGAGTACTTAAATATTCTTCAAGAACACCTTGGCTTGAAGTAGTAACAACTTTAGCGTTAGCTATTTCTTCAGGCGTGAGATTCAAACTCTTCAGTGAATTTTGATAATGATAATCTTGCACGCAGATTACATATAAACGATCAGCCTCTACAGGTTGTTCATTAATACTGAAAGATTCAATTGCTTTCTTAGTATTGTTATAAACTACTCGAACACCTTTGCTGATTTGATAACATTGACTTTCCCCAGGCTTTCTGTTTTCTGGGCGCAGAAAATGGGTAAATACCTTTGTCAGTTGCGCTCCGGTAACTTTAATTTTATAAAGAGAACCATCATAGGGATAAACCTTCTTAAGATCTTCAAGAGTGACCACAGGCCCTAATTCTTTACCTCGTATGGAACCACTACCGACAAGCACGACATCAATCGTATCTATTTCTAAGAAGATATCAGCGATTAAATTACCTAACTCAGTTTCTTGTTCGCGCACGGGATGAGTCAATTTACGATTTAAACGGCTAACAATACGATTGTACTTGCGATCTACTTGTTCTTTGTAGGTATTGATAAAATTTTGCAAATCTACGTCAGGACTAGCTACCTGATCATTAATAGGAATAAGTTCCCATTTCCATTCGACAATGCTGTTCGTATCGTCGTCTACTGTAATATCGAAACGTCCGATCTGATCAGTCCCAACGGCGGCCTGGGTGATTAAAATGTTGTTTACTTGGGCAGGCTGTTCTAAAAGTGTATGAGAATGTCCACCAATGATCATGTCCACCCCCCACTCAGGGTCTAACATAGCCGCTAACTTTTGATCCTCTTCAAAACCAATGTGAGTTAGGAGTATTGTCAAATCAATATCTTCATTTTTGTAGGTATTACAGATCTTACCAACTTCAGCCGCCGCATCTTCTAGTCCAACAAATGTACCAATGCTTTTGTCCAGCTTTAAGGCACTAAGAACCTCTTCGGTGACAATACCAATGAACATAACATCAAATCCATCTACATTGAGGATGATATAGGGGTTCATCAACCTTTTACCGTACTTTTTAATGTACAAGTTGGCATTAACAATAGGAAAGTTTGCCATTTTTTCTAAGAAGAGCAAATGAGGAAAGCCATAGTCTAATTCGTGGTTTCCTAAAGTCACTACATTAGGTGCTAGGTAATTCATAATTTCCATGGTTGATAAGCCTTTAAATTCGGTATCAATCATCGAACCTTGAAGCATATCACCTGAAATAACATAAAGTGTATTTTTTTCCGTTTGACGCACTTGATTGATATAACCAGAAAGCAATGATAACCCGCCGATCAAACCACCTTGTCCAGTTTTAGCCTCCGCTAAAAAGTCGCCGTGCATATCATTGGAATGTAAAATCGTAAACTTTTTGAGTTTTGTTGTAGTTTCAACCATGAGCCTCTCCAGTAGTTTGAGTTGATTAAATGAAAGAGATAGTTTGATTTGGGTACTGCGAACGGTTTAAAGCTTGGCTTTCTGAATACCGTCAGAAGCTTGGTCTGTGATTTCTTCTAGCCGATCCAGAAAAAGTTCAGCTTTTAGCAGTTTAGGCTCTTCGGTTTGTGTTATGCAATGGAGGGGGGTTATAAAGGATAAAACCCTTACACAGAAAGACATTGCTTCGATTTATGCCCCCTGATCGAATCATGCCAAGTAACGAAAAGCCTAAGCTTATAGTATAGCATAACTCGCGCCAATCAGGATGAGAGCATCTCAAAAGCTATTGACAATTGGCCAATTTTGTGATCCTCATGGGCATTTCAGGTGATACAAGTCAATCAAAATAGTTACGAAATCTTAACATTTGGTCGATTTTTGCTTAACAATTGAGATGGCCAATTCTCCTCAAATATGCCTAAATCGCCGACTGGGTAAGCAACTCAGACAAAGTTGATTTTGTCAAAAATTGTTAAGATGCGCCACCTTGTCCTGTACTTAGATTGTGTCTAGCTACTTACAATCGGAAACAATACTTAAACAAAATGGCAATGCTTCAACAGAGCGCTTTTCAATAGGAGATGATATTCTTTTTCGGGGATAGTATAGGACCCAAATCTAGCCAGATGGGGATTTTGCATTTGGGCATCAAATAGACAGAAATCCCGTTCTCTGAGGTGTTCAACTAACTTGACCATGGCTACCTTAGAACCATCGGGAATTTTATAAAACATCGATTCTCCGATAAAAACCCCGCGAATTGCTAAACCTAAAATCCCCCCCGCTAATTGATCCCCTTGCCAAGTCTCGAAACTGTAGGCCCAACCGGCTTGGTGTAATTGCTGATAGATTTGGATTAACTCCGGGGAAATCCAAGTCAGCGAGCGATCGGCACAACCGGCACAAACCCCAGCAAAATCGCGGTTAATAGCCACGGTAAAGCGATTTTGATTCAAAACTCGTTTTAGGGACTTGGGATAGCTAAAACGCTGATCTAGAGGAATAAGAGCGCGATTTTTACTAGAATACCAATCCAATCGCCCCCCCTCATCGGCCATGAGAAAGTAACCGCGTGCGTATCCTTGTATAATAGAGGCGGTATCCACAACTCCCCCCAAGAATTCAGTCTCGTAGCCTGATCATTCTCTAATTATGCCCGATCATCCCGCACCAATTCCGCCTATTACTTTACCACCGATCGAAAATCCCCAACAGGAACAAACTTGGCTGCGCACCGCTTTGCATCGTTGGTTAGATGCGGAATTTATTCCCGAAGCTATTAACGATACTATCGCTGAACGTGCTAGTCAAATTTTTCTGCGTCAGCGTTTGGAAGGGGAAAACGATCTCGGTAACTTGGTGATTGCGATCGTTACCGAGATGCAAGCTTTTGATTTCCGCGAAAGTTTTTATAGTGAATTTGCCATCGCTAACGCCGTTAGTGATTTAATTTTAGATAGTTTAGGGATCGATCGCTGTTGTGGGCAAAGTTAGACAGTTTTTCTCTGCTATTGGAGTTTAATTTCTATTAGCTGCTCTGCTAATTTTTTTGTACGAATGGGGTAAGCTGCACTGCCTATTAGAAATTTTAGGACAAATGATCAAACCCTCTCTTCTCGATCATAGACGGTCTTAACCAGTAATTTAGATAGTCAACAGCTTATTGCTTATTTAAGAAGTTAACAAAATCTTTAATCGACAAGAATTAATTGATAGTTGTTGGGAAGGTTTAATTAATTTCCAACCCAGCGATCTCAGCGATTGTATAGGCTGGTCTGCCTTTAACTTCTTCGTAAATTCGCCCGACGTATTCCCCTAATATGCCAATACTGATCAATTGTACCGAACCCAAGAAAAACACAGCGATCAAGATAGTAGCTAAACCAGTAACAGGAGAGTCGGGTTGCTGTAAGCGCCAGTAGAGAACCAGTAAAGCCATCAACAGGGCAATTAAAGCAGAAAATAAGCCTAAATAAGTGGAAATACGCAGGGGAATCTTAGAAAAAGACACCAAGCTATTAACCGCTAAAGCTAGGGATTTTTTAAAAGTGTATTTGACTTCGCCAGCAAACCGGGGATCCCGCTCAAATTTAACAGCAGTTTGTCGGAAACCAATCCAAGCGCGCAAACCGCGAATATAACGATTCCGTTCTGGCATAGAATTTAATACGTCCACTACCTGACGATCCATCAGACAAAAATCCCCCGTGTCCGCAGGGATATCCACGTCGGCTAATTGTCGCAGCAATCTATAGAAAACGTAGGCAGTTAGGCGTTTAAACCAACTTTCTTTTTTCCGTTTTGTTCTCTGGGCGTAAACCACATGATAACCTGCTTGCCAAGACTCAATCATTTTGGGAATCAATTCCGGTGGATCTTGCAAGTCGGCATCGAGGACAACAATAACTTGACCCCTAGCAAAATTAAGTCCTGCTGTTACTGCTGCCTGATGACCAAAGTTACGAGCAAAGCTAATGTAACAGACCCTAGCATCTCTTTCCTGTAGTTCCCGCATTAATTTTAAGGAACGGTCGCGACTGCCATCATTAATCAGAATCAGTTCCACAGAATCATCTAAACTATCCATGACATCACTGACACGGCGATAGAGTTCTGGAATGGTTTCTTCCTCGTTATAAATCGGGATAATTAGCGAATATTTCGGCATTTTCGAGAGGTTGAACGGACAAAAGCCGTGTTTTTATGGCGGCCGCTACGCTCTAAATATTCTGCTAAAGTATCCCTTTTGTCAACTTAATAGATTACTACTAGACAGTGCCTTTAAATTGCCAAGGAATGATCGAGCGTTGCTTGCCGACGTAAACAATTCCAGTAGGCTGCATAGAGATCCGTCTGTTGACCGCGCAGGGAAGCGATCGCAGGTGCGGCAGGAAAAGGCCAGAGACGATCAAAAACCACTTCCCGATGAGCCAAACGAAACTGTAGCAAATAAACAGAAGCAGGAGCCTGTAAATTATCCAGTAATTGCGCTGCCAGCCGATATAAAGACTTAAGACTCTCTCTTTCTAGACTAATCGGCTGACTGTAGGCGTTAGGGATCATACCCTCCCCGATTACCTCACCGTATTCTAAACCCTTAGATGTCACCGTGATCGGCAACCAAAGATCCCCAAAAGAAGAATCTCCCTGACTGGTTTTATAGTGCAGGGTATGGGCAACCCAAGCGCGTCTTTCCTCGATATCTCGACAAGCTTGATAAACTTTTTTACCCGGAAAATTCACCCAATTGGGTAATTGAATTGTTAAGGGACACCAGATTAAATTATTTTGGCCGGTTTTACCCGACTCCATTTTTGACCACAAGGAAGCCGTCCCCGTCACCTCCACCGCCAAGGATTTAGGAACCGCATTTTTTAAGGCAATCACCATTTTTTCGGTAACGGGCGATAGCCGAGACATCTGACCACTGGCTTGAGCTTCGGCATTAACGAGAATGATAACTTTGTCCATTTCTTCTTGTGGGTTGGGTAAACTTGAACGATCAGCGGTGAGGTTGGTTAAGAATGCGAACTGACTGGGGTTCAATGCTTCTGTAGTCGCCATGGCAAAAGCTATTTCTCTGGATTTTAGCGAATTATACAAGAGCGCAACTATTTTTTACGGATTTTTTCAACAGCAACCAGATTCAAGGCGTGATTTTGCTGCTCCCCCTCATAGAATACCTTAAGTAATCAGTGATCACTAATCAGTGATCAGTGAACTGAAAACTCAACTCTGAATAACTGGTAACTGATCACTGAAATTACTCGTCTTCGGCGAAAATAAAGCGAGTTAGTTCACTAGGATCGGGTTCGGGGCTAGATTCGGCAAATTTAACCGCTGCCTCGATTTCAGCTTGAATTTTCTCCTCGATTTCTTTTAATTCTTCTCTCGTGGCCAGATCTCGCTCGTAGAGGTAGGCGGCAAAGCGAGTGATCGGATCTCTTTCGCCCCAGAATTGTTTCTCGTCAGCACTGCGTAACTCGTCGGGATCTGCTAGAGAGTGACCCCGGAAACGATAGGTTAAGGCCTCAATCAAAGTCGGCCCCTCACCGGCGCGGGCGCGGGCCACGGCTTCTCTGGCGGCGGCATGAACGGCGACCACATCCATACCGTCCACTTCCACACCGACCATACTAAAAACACTGGCTTTTTTATAGATTTCTGGTTGAGAAGTGGCTCGATCGTGGGCCATTCCGATCGCCCACTTATTATTTTCCACCACATAGATAATCGGCAACTTCCAGAGGGCGGCCATATTCAGACACTCAAAAAACTGGCCATTATTACTCGCCCCATCCCCAAAGAAACAGACCGTTACCTGATCGGCACTGGCATCACCCATGGCTTCCCGACGGTATTTACTTTGAAAAGCCGCCCCGGTAGCGACGGGAATCCCCTCGGCCACAAAAGCATAACCCCCTAAAAGCTTATGTTCGGCGGAGAACATATGCATGGAGCCGCCCCGTCCTTTACTACAACCAGTAGCTTTGCCGAATAACTCCGCCATTACCTCTTGAGCGGGAACTCCGGCACTGAGGGCGTGGACGTGATCGCGATAGGTGCTAGAAACGTAATCTTCTCCCTGACGCAAGGCTTTAATAATACCGCTAGATATCGCTTCTTGACCGTTGTAGAGATGGACAAAACCGAACATTTTGCCCCGATAATACATTTCGGCGCATTTATCTTCAAACATCCGCCCCAAAACCATATCCTCGTATAGGCGAAGACCTTCAGCTTTGGTGATAATGATGGAAGCAGGATTAAAGGTTGGTAAAGTACGTTCGGAAATCATAGGGTCTGTAGTATCATTTAGACAACAAAAAGGCAAGGGGAGAGGAAGCGGTAGATTTTTCGAGAATTCTGGCAGTGAATTTTTTGGTCTTAAACCAAGGGGTTCTTGGTATTTTCTCTCTCAAATCTAATCTTAGTCAGTCAGAGATTGGCTAGGATAAGATGGTATCTTGTTATTTTACTCGCTCCGCTCTCACTTACATCATTTAATTCACTAAGGACTCTCCAGAGTTGAGGTACAGCTAACCGTGCGAATTCCTCTTGACTACTACAGGATATTGGGAATCCCTTTTCAGGTGAATGCCGAGCAGATTGATTTGGCCCACGCCGATCGGGGACGGCAATTGCCACGTCAAGAATACAGTCAAACAGCGATCGTTGCCCGTCAGCACTTGTTAGATGAAGCTTACCAAGTGTTAAGTGATCCGGATCGCCGTCGTGATTACGATGCCCAATTTTTCGCTCCCAATCCCCTGCTTCTCAACCCAGATAGCAGCGCCGAAAACCTCGATTCTCAGGGTGGGGAGGTGGCCGCCGCTTCCTCAGAATATCCCACTCCCCAGATTACCATTGCCCCCGCCGATCTGGTGGGAGCTTTGCTCATCCTGCAAGAGTTGGGAGAATACGAGTTAGTGATTCGTTTGGCTGAAACTTATCTAGATTTGGAGCCAACTACTCGCCCAGATATGATCTTAACCTTGGCTTTGGCCTACGGGGAATTAAGTCGGGAATATTGGCAGGATAAAAATTATGAACAGGCGGCCAGCACCGCAGCCAAAGCCTTGATCTGCTTGGAACAAGAACAAATGTTCCCGCAAGTGGCTGGCGAGATTCGTCATGATTGCGATCGCTTGCGTCCCTACCAGGTTCTGGAATTGTTATCCCAAGAAAAAAACCCCGGTCTTGCCCGTCAGCGGGGCTTAAATCTCTTGGAGGATATGTTGGCCGCTCGCGGTGGCATCGATGGCCAGGGCGACGATCGCTCTGGGTTGGGGGTGGATAATTTTTTACGCTTTATTCAACAGTTACGGGTTTATTTGACTCAGGCCGAACAGGAGAAAATCTGGGCAAAAGAGGCAGAACGCCCCTCGGCGGTGGGTAATTATCTGCTGGTTTATGCCTTGATTGCCCGCGGTTTCGCCCAAAAACAACCCGCCGCTATTGTGGCAGCCAGCGATCGCCTGCAGCAATTACAAAAACATCAGGATGTCTCCATCGAGCGCTCGATCTGCGCCCTGCTGCTCGGTCAAACCGAACAAGCAAGCACAATTTTAGAAACAAGTCAAGAGCAAGAAATATTAAATTATATTAAGGAACAATCTGGGCAATCTCCCGATCTTCTACCTGGGTTATGTCGTTACGGTGAGCGTTGGTTACAAACAGAAGTTTTCTGCCATTTTAGGGATTTAGTCGAGCGGAAAGCCTCACTCAAAGAGTATTTTGCCGAGGAAGAGGTACAAAATTATTTGGAAGAATTGTCAGGTTTTCCTGACGAAAAAGTTCCCGTGTCAGTTCAAGAAAAGGTTGGGGAACCTTTAGAATCGGAAGTAAATGTTCTCAAAACCCACACCCCCCCCACCCATTTAAACCCAGTGCCAGGAGCGACACCGATGAGGGAATCTGCTTATTCTTCCCATTCTCGTCCCCAAAAACCGTCTTTAGCTAGAGCTAACGGTGAGCGGACAGGCACTGCTGTACCTGCCCTGAGAGCCACCCCTCAGCAGGAAACTTTCACCCCCTATACTCAGGGCAGTGTGGTGGTGACAGCAGCCGATCGTCAACCGGCACTTAATCCCCCCCGTCGTCGTCCTAGTCGCTCGCGCCACCCAGCAGCGGGCAACTCCGGGCCAGCAGCCGTAGAAACGGTAAAAACTGCCCTAGTCGCACCGAAACGGAGACGACCAGTCCGCAGAAAACTACGACTCGATCGAGTGGCGATATTGGGAGTAGGATTAGTGGGAACGCTCGTGGTTTTGTCCTTGGGGGTAAAGGCAATTGTCGATAGTCAATCTCCTTTGGCAGCCTTGCAAGGGGAACAGTTACCGATTTCTTTAAATACTCCCATACTAGAAATTCCCTCGGCTAACGCGGAGGTGATGGAAAGGACTCCCTTAGACAAGGAAAAGGCCAAGGAGACGATTCAAGCTTGGTTAGCAGCAAAATCGGCGGCTTTTGGCAGTGAACACCAAAAAGAGCCATTGAAAGAGGTTTTAACGGGTTCAGCTTTGGAAATTTGGCAAAAACGGGCGGCGGCTTTACAGGGAAATAACTATTGGCGCTACGATCATCAAGTGGATGTGCGATCGGTCACTAATAATGCCAAAAATCCTAATTTAGCGACGGTGGAAGCGACAGTCAACGAAAAGGCCATGTATTTCGATAATGGCAAGGAAATTGTCAATCGTTCCTATAATGAGTCCTTGAAGGTGCGCTATGATTTGGTACGGCAAGGAGATAAATGGTTGATCGAAAAAACCCAAGTCTTACCCTAATTTTTTCCGATTAAATCCCCAAAAAACCTCGGAATTATGAATTGGGAAGTGGGGAGATGGGAGATGGGAGCAGGGGGAAAAAAACTGATAACTGAGGACTGACTCCCCTAAACGAAAACTTTGTACCTCACTATTAAGATAACTTCTATATCTTTAGACTGATAAATGCTCGATTCTCTTAATATTTTTTAACATAAAATCTGCTCTTTGATTGCTGTAATTGGTTCCCTAGAAGTCAAGCTAATGAGTTATAATCGTAGGTAGGGATCCATAGTTCTTAGAGGAAAAAAGCGGGGCAATCTCAATGTTTTGCTCACCCACAAGACCATGATTTTGATCTTTTAAAAATCTCGCATAAGTCTTTAAGAACTTTTAAAATCAGCATTCACACAGGAGGGATATTATGACAGGTAAGAGTAAACGCGGTTTTGCCTCTATGGATCAAGCTAAACAAAGGGAAATCGCTAGTAAAGGTGGTAAAGCTGCTCATCAAAAAGGGACAGCCCACGAATTTACCTCCGAAGAAGCTCGCGAAGCGGGACGAAAAGGTGGTGAAGCGGTTAGCCGAGATCGGTCCCACATGGCAGCTATTGGACGGGAAGGGGGCAAAAATTCTCACAAAGGCAGTCGCAAAAACTTAAACTCCGGGGAAAATTCCCCAGTCAACGAGTCTATAGGTGAAAATTCCTCAGATTTTGGCAACTCGGAAGCAAATAGTTGACTTTGGTTGACTTTTTCTGGGACTGAGAGGGTTTTGGCAGCAATTCTCATTTTAAGGTTTCATGACATAAAAAGCCTTATAACAAGAGGGTTGTACAATTCTTAACAATTTTAGTGATCGCTGAAACGGCGCAAAATCGTTCTGAATTTATTTTTGCTAGGGTTTTGGGGTGTTGGGGTTTTTAGTTAAATTCCCCATTCCCCCATTTCCCCATCCCCAATAAATACTTTAAGGTTCGATACTGACAATCCAAGTACCGACGTAGAGACGGACGGGAATATTGCCAGAGGCAGTCACATCACAGGTAAAGTAATAAGTGCCTAATTCGGGATTTCTGACATTAGACATGACGATTTCAACTTTGCTGGTGGGATCGATCGCTTGTTCGGGGACAATTTGAATAACGCGACTATCCTTATCCCAAACCACTTCCTTTAAAGGTAAAGATTTGCCGTTGATGCGTACCTCGATTTTATTGGTGTCAAACTGGCCGTTAAAATAATCGGGATAGGAAATAAAAAAAGCTGAAGCCCCTTGGGAGAGTTTTTTCGCGGGAATATAGAGTTTATAACGATCCATTTGCTTGGGACGACCGCCAAATTGCAAAAAATAATCTAAGATATCCTTGCGATCGACTCCACTAAAAATTGTTAGGCCGGGGTTGCCATTGGCTAAAGTTATTTTTGGTAAAATAATTCCCGCACCCACCCCTAAGGATAGAGCGATCAAAGCGGGTGTCCTAGCATATTTAATTACTTTTGTCAAGAGTTTTAACATAAATTTCAATCCAAGGTGAGGGGGATGGTGATGGCTGCAAGGAGCCGAATACAGTTCAACTCTAACAAAACTCGCTCGTTTCTTACCTAGACCTTTGCCAGTCCGATAAGTGTCTTGGTTAACGCTTCATCGCTCGTGCCATATCCCGTTGATCCTGACGACGTTTTAAATCTTCGCGTTTATCGTGTAATTTCTTGCCTCTACCGAGGCCAATGCTGATTTTTACCCAACTACCTTTAAAATACATCTTCAAAGGCACAAGAGTTAAGCCTTTCTGTTCCACTTGACCGATGAGTTTGCTGATTTCCTTTTTGTGCATCAACAATTTTCTCGTCCGGCGCGGATCGTGATTAAAATATTCGCTACTCTGTTCGTAGGGGGAAATATGAACATTAATTAACACCGCTTCACCATTGCGGACTAAAACGTAACCATCCCGCAGGTTTACCTTACCAGCGCGCACAGATTTAACCTCGGTCCCCAGCAACTGCACCCCCGCTTCAAAAGTCTCTAAAATCTCGTAGAGATGGCGTGCTTGCCGGTTATCAGTGATAATTTTGATTTTGTCGTCTTGATTGGCCATATAGTCAAGTGAAAAGTGAAAAGTAAAAAAGCGATTGGTAGAGGCAGTATCGGCTAATTATCTCGATTTTTCCATGTCCTTATCTTTATATCTTACTCGTTCTTTTGCTCTCTGGGGACTGACTGCTGGTGGCTCTTTGGTGATCACCGGCCTTGTCAGGGGGAACGAGAAGGGGGAAAATGAGAGCAGTGTTAAATTTTTATGAAGTTTGGTTCTGTGGACAAAATTCGTACTGTTTCCGATAGTAAGCGTGATTTTTATACTCGCCACACCCGCCCCATCAATTCGGTGTATCGGCGCGTGGTTGAGGAATTATTAGTCGAGATGCACCTGCTCTCTGTTAATGTAGATTTCCATTATGATCCAATTTATGCCCTTGGTGTGGTTACTTCTTTCGAGAAGTTCATGGAAGGCTATCGTCCGGGGGAAGATAAACCGAATATTTTTAATGCTTTGTGCCAAGCGGTTAACGGTAATCCCGAAGTCTATCGTCATGATGCCGAAAATATGATCGCTATTGCCAAAGAAACTAATATTGATTCCTTGCTTTCCCAACTGCAAAACCCTGCCCTAGGTGGTAACAATCAGTTGTCTGATAGTTTAGTTTCGGTGATTAATGCGCCCAAGTTTAAGTATAGTCGCCTGTTTGCCATCGGTCTTTATACTATTTTAGCCGAAGCACAACCAGACATAATCAAGGAAAAAGAAAAACGCGAACCAATTTTGCAAAAATTCTCAGAAATTCTGCATCTCTCCAGCGAAAAACTGCAAAAAGACCTCGATGTTTATCGCGGTAATCTCGATAAAATGGATCAGCTGCTCAAGGTTATCGAAGATGCTCTAGAAGCGGAAAAGAAAAAACGTCAACAAAAAGAACAGGAAAAACAAACCACCCTGCAATAAAGGCTCTCAACCGGAAATTACCGCGTGCAGACAAGGGAATAGGGAACAGAAAAAGGATTAAATCGGCTCTCTTTCTTTACTGTTCCTTCTGACCTCGTTCTACAATTAGGATCGGCAACCCTCAATATTTATTTCCCGTGACTAACTCCTCCATCACCGCACCCGTAACCGATATTTTGGCAAAAGCGCGGTCAGGGGCAAATTTATCGGCAAAAGAAGCGATTATCTTGCTAGAAACTACCGATAACCGTTTAATTGCCCGGATTCGGGAAACGGCCGACTTTTTGCGTCGTCAACAGGTGGGAGATACCGTCACCTACGTGATCAATCGCAACATTAATTTTAGTAACATTTGTGAGCAGCATTGCAGTTTTTGTGCATTCAGACGCGATGAAAATGAAGAAGGGGCCTTCTGGCTTAATTTAGAGGAAATTATCGCTAAAGCGGCGGATGCTGTCCATCGTGGGGCGACGGAAATTTGTATGCAGGGAGGATTAAACCCAAAAGCCAAGATTAAGGGCAATTCCTTAGACTATTACCTCGAAATTGTTAAAAACCTGAAACAAGCCTTTCCCAACCTGCATTTACACGCTTTTTCGCCTCAAGAAGTCCAATTTATCGCTAGGGAAGACGGTTTAAGTTACGAAAAAGTTATCGCTTCCCTGCAAGAAGCAGGAGTGAATTCTCTACCGGGGACGGCTGCCGAGGTGTTAGTCGATGAGGTAAGACGGGTAATTTGTCCAGAAAAAATCGATGCCGCCACTTGGTTAGAAATAGTCGGTATTGCCCATCGCTTGGGGTTACATACCACCAGTACCATGCTCTGCGGTCATATTGAAACCCCTAGTCAACAGTTGCAGCACCTTGAAAAAATTAGAAAACAGCAAGAAATCGCCCTAGCAAATAATTATCCGGCTAAAATCACCGAATTTATTTTATTGCCTTTTGTGGGACAATCGGCCCCCAAACCCCTGAGAAATCGAGTCGGACGGGATCAACCAATTTTAGCCGATACATTAAAATTAACAGCAGTGGCGCGGATTTATCTGGGCAATAGCATTAAAAATCATCAACCCAGTTGGGTAAAATTGGGCTTACAGGGGGCGACAGAAGCCTTAAACTGGGGTTGCAACGATCTCGGTGGTACTCTCATGGAAGAACATATTACCACTATGGCCGGGGCCCTGGGCGGTACCTGTTTGACCGTCGAGGAGTTAGAAACGGCGATTAAATCCCTCGATCGCCCCGCCCGTCAACGGGATACAATCTATTAGAGTCTATTTAACCCGAATCCTGGATTAGCTGAAAGCTTGATCCTGTCCCGGGTTAAAACTTTCCTTCTCCCGTCCGAGTCCTGAGAAAATTCCCCTAACCCGAACTGACGTTATTGAGAGGAACTATTTCTTTTCAAGGCAATTGCCAATTGTCTCAGTCGTTCACTAACTTCTAAATTAAATTCTTGAGATTTCAAATTAGCGGGTAATTCTGCTACAAGCTGAGGATTCTCCTTATACCATTCGTTTTGGGCGACACCTGCCCATGTTCCTTCTTTTTCTCGAAAAATATCCACTAATCCTCTTAATTCTTGAATACAGTAGGACTCAAATCCTGCGGCTTCAAAAATACCATGGCGTAGATATTCTTCAAAAGCGTTAATATCATTAGTTACTTCAAAGGTAACAACCTCTCTGGGTGGGGTTAATTGGTCGGCTAAATCGATCCAATTAACCCCAACTGTATCTACCGTCATTCCGATAACGTTTTTGGCAATTTCTGTTACACCTAACACCTGTTGACGAAGATTAGGATCAAAGAGTAAATCAGAACCATACTTAACGTATTTTTTTAAGACTCTAAAAGCAGGTTCATCTCCTTGATAATAGTTATCAATCAGTTCCACATCAGCCCCTAAGGATTTGACAATTTGGCTGCGGGTATCACTGTTAACAGGACCGCGAATTAATGCTTCAGCAACGGGACGAGCAAATCTTAAAAATAACACTGATAAGCTATTTTCTAAGCGAGTTAAAAACTCCTGTTCTGAATAACAAATTAATCGTTCTTTTACTTGAGAACTTCCCCATAATAAGGAGGACATATAATCGACTAATTTTAAAGCTTCATCTTTTAATTCTGCCGCTAATTGTCGAGCAAGGGCATCCAAAAATTTTCTAACATCCCCATACAAGTTATCCCGCCAAGCATAATTAGCTTTTGCCTTGTCGAAGTCTGGAAAAGAATTTGCATCAAAAATAATTTCTTTTTTTCTTAAAGTTTCTTGTCTTAATTTTGCCATTTCACTGGCTAACAGTTGCCCATAGCGTTCTTTAAACTTTTCGATACTACTAGAAGATTCGTTATTAACTTTTTCTAAGGGTTTGTTAATGGCAGATGTTTCATAAAAGTTTTGTAAATCAGCTTTTATCTGTTCCCATTTTCTATGCCACCATAATGTCATGGGTTTTATGATCTACATTTTTTTTTAAATTATCAATCTGTTCTAATAGCCATTCAAACATTGAACATAACATTTCAGGTTCGCCCTGTTGCTGGAATTGATGAATCCAATTCTGTAAAAGAGTTTCAGTGCTTGGAATTTCTGCAATCATGCTTTCCTTTTTTTTCATCCATAGCCAGTGTTTAAAACTTCTGTAAGTACCAGAACTGATTTCAATATCAGACTCCAAATTAAAATCAAATTCCAGTTTTCTAGTAAATGTATTAAGTTCAGATTGTGGAAATTTTATAACAAAATTTGGTGCTTTTTCTTCAGCACCCTTTTCTATATGTTTAATATGAAATCTAAACAATTCAGATACAGATTCCTCTATTCTGTTAATCTCCTGAGCAGACACTCTCTTTAATATTTGCGATAATATGATAGTTAGATTAATTGATAAATTATTTAACTCTTTTTTAATTATTTGAAGACTTAATTTCTCTTTATCCCTTTTTTCTGTGATTAATAAACCATTTCTTGCATCTGAACCTGTATAGCCCAATTGAATCAGGATATCCAAGTTGTTTTTTAGCATATTAACCTGATTAACATTGGCCTTTTTAAAGTTGATATTGTCCAAATCAACTCTGCCATTATCTAAAGATTTAACTACTGCTTCTAAGACGTTTCTAATAACAGTCTTTAGTGCCTCTCTCCACTCAACTAAGGGAACTAATTTCTCTTGAATTTGGTCATAAGGGGGAGTAAATTGAAGTTCATTGATAGCCTCTCTTAAACTAGCTACTAAATTATCGGCTGTTTTGGTATCAATATCTAATTTTTCAAAAACGGCTAGGGGCTGTCTTAATTTGGCATTACTAGCTTGGAGAAAAGAATCAAGATTTTCTTTTGTTTGTGATAACAATTCAGATTCTTGCTGATAATTTTCTTCCGAACTGTTAAGAATTGCCGTAGTAGTTTGTACTGCCCATTGTGCAATACTATTTCCCGCCGCTACATTAAATTTTTCTATAGCTTGGGGAATAACTAATTTAGGAAAATGTTCTGCTATGTGCTTGCTTAGTTTCTTTTCAAATTCTTCTGCATAGGATTGTTTGAATAACTCTTTGGCAATTTGTTCTTGTTGAGAGATAGTCCATTGTTTAGCATCAAGACTTAAGTTTCCTCGCTTCATGATTTCCTTAATTAAAACTTGAAAGTTATCTATGGCTTGCTCATAGGGTTTTAATACTTTCTCAAGTCTAGTTTGATCATGCTCTGACCAATTTTCCTCTCTTGTAGGTAATTCCTCTAACAGATCCTGAAGCAATTTCTTATTATCCTGAATTTGTAAAGCCAATAAAGCTGGCCATGTACTCAGTTTTACAATTCTCAAATTTTCAATATCTTTTGTATATTCTCTTAAATTCTCGATCAGTTTTTCCTTAATGTTTTCAGTCGTTTCTTCAACAAACTCACTTTCACTTTCTTGCCAATCATCATCTGATCTGAATATATCAATCCGATTTAAAATAAATAGCATTCGTGCAGGAGAGCCGCCTAAATCTTTAACTTGATCAACAACTTCTGATAACAGATTATCAACTTTATAAGGGTCTGTTTCTGCGCTGTTATATGTTACTAAACATAAAGCTTCACGACATTGTTTGATAATCCCAATATTTCCCTCATCTCCTACATAAGATAACCCGGGTAAATCTAATAATTTAACTCTAACCCCTTTAGGCAATTCTAAGAAACTTTCATCTTTAACCAGTCTAAAAGGATAATAAATAATAGATCGAGGATAAGCTAAATCAGGTTGTTTTTTTCTGGCTTTAATATAAGCCTTCATTAACTGTTTTAAGCGACTATAAATATCTTCGTCGCTAATCTTTTCCCATTTCCCGCATTCCCACAACGCCCCCGGTGTTTTTTCAATAATTAAAGTCTTTTCTTCGCTATACTCAATGGTAACTGTTCCTGCACTCATTTCTCGCTGTGCCATCGGCACAATATCAGCACCACAGAGGAAATTAACTAGGGTACTCTTCCCACTGCTCGTCGTGCCAGTCGTCGCTAAAATCAGGGTAGGATGGCGCAATTCATTGATTAAAACTTCTAAAGCTTTCTCTAGATTACTAGAAAGTTCGTGGATTTCACCATGATAGGATTCAGGCAAATGCTGAATAATCTCCGTTTTGAAGTCACCCCAATAACCCGCTAGAAGGTTAGCTTTATTTTCCACTGCTTGGAAAACTTCGTAAGATTTTTGACCCATAATACTCTATCGTTGACAGAATAAGCCACAACTTCATTATAACGATAATTTTCTTTCTTGCCTTTAATTCTCCTATTCTAAACTGGTAAAAAATCAAAATCTATAATTTCTGCAAAGGTATAAGGACAAACTTGCGGAAACGTATCAACAGATAAACCAGTTTTTTTGATCACCGATCGCTTGGCTTTATCATAAATTATATCTAGCCTAGAATCCCCATAATTGTAGAGGGTTTTTGACTGGAATAAAATTTCTAGTTCTAGACGGAAATTATCGATTTCATCGGCCCATCCCCAGCCACAATTACCTTTTTCAGTCAGCCAATACTGATACATTAATAAATGTTTAACGGTTTGAATTAGATAGCTTTCCACTTTGTTTCTTTGTTCTCGCCCCAAATCTTCTATCTCCGTTAAAAGATGTTCCCAATCTAAATTTTTAATCTCCCCGCGTCGAATTTGTTCGGTGGTTCGCTCAATCCACAAAACAAAGTCCTGATCATAAAGTTGTTTTAATTCTTCCCACTGCATAGATTTTTGAGATTGAGCCGCGCTTTTATGATCAATCATAAACAAAACCCCCCACCAATGGGCGGGGGGTTTTTTAGTCACCTAATTCAAGGTTTAGCCGAACTTGCCAGCAGTGGAAGCGATCAAGAAGGCGGCGTAGGTGAAGATATAGCCAACGGTGAAGTGAGCTAAACCAACCAAACGAGCCTGAACGATCGAGAGAGCCACGGGTTTGTCTTTCCAACGAACGAGGTTCGCCAGAGGAGTGCGTTCGTGGGCCCAAACGATAGTTTCGATCAACTCTTGCCAGTAACCACGCCAAGAGATCAGGAACATGAAACCGGTTGCCCAAACGAGGTGTCCAAAGAGGAACATCCAGGCCCAGACAGAAAGGTTATTAACACCGTAGGGGTTGTAACCGTTGATTAACTGAGCCGAGTTAGCCCAGAGGTAATCGCGGAACCAGCCCATCAGGTAGGTGGAGTTTTCGTTAAACTGAGCCACGTTACCCGACCAGACACCGAGGTGTTTCCAGTGCCAGTAGAAGGTTAACCAACCCAAGGTGTTCAACATCCAGAACATGGCTAGGTAGAAGGAATCCCAAGCAGAGATGTCGCAAGTACCGCCACGGCCAGGACCGTCGCAAGGGAAGGAATACCCGAAGTCTTTTTTATCGGGCATTAATTTGGAACCACGAGCGTCTAAAGCACCTTTAACCAGGATTAGAACGGTGGTGTGTAAACCAAGAGCGATCGCATGGTGAACGAGGAAGTCGCCAGGACCGATGGTTAAGAATAAGGAGTTAGTGCCGCTATTGATTGCGTCTAACCAACCGGGTAACCAAACATCACCGTAGTTGGGATAGGCGGTGTAAGCGATACTATCGGGGTTAGACAACAGTACGTTCATGCCGTACAGGGTTTTACCCGAAGCTGCTTGCACGAATTGAGCAAACACAGGTTCGATCAGGATTTGTTTTTCGGGAGTACCGAAAGCGACGACCACATCGTTATGAACGTAGAGGCCGAGGGTGTGGAAACCTAAGAAAAGGGAAACCCAGCTTAGGTGAGAGATGATCGCTTCTTTATGCTCCAGCATCCGCGCCAGCACGTTATCTTTGTTCGCTTCGGGATCATAGTCACGCACGAAGAAGATAGCACCGTGAGCGAAAGCACCCACCGCTAGGAAACCAGCGATGTATTGGTGGTGCGTATAAAGAGCCGCTTGGGTGGTGTAGTCCTTAGCGATAAAGGCATAAGGGGGTAGCGCGTACATATGCTGCGCCACCAGAGAGGTGATCACGCCTAAAGAAGCGAGAGCCAAACCGAGTTGGAAGTGGAGAGAGTTGTTAACCGTGTCATAAAGATTTTTGTGACCGGCTCCTAACTTACCACTGGGGGGTCTGTGTGCATTGAGGATGTCCTTGATGCTGTGACCGATGCCCCAGTTGGTGCGGTACATATGACCAGCCACAATGAAGATCACAGCGATCGCCAAGTGGTGATGAGCCATATCGGTTAACCAGAGGGACTCGGTTTGGGGATGGAAACCACCTAAGAAGGTGAGGATCGCAGTTCCCGCGCCTTGGGCAGTACCGAAAATGTGGTTAGCAGTATCGGGGTTTTCCGCATACACACTCCAGTCACCGGTGAAGAAGGGTAGTAAACCCGCCGGGTGGGGGGGAGTGGAGAGGAAGTTGTCCCAACCAACGTGCTGACCGCGGGATTCGGGGATAGCAACGTGAACGAGGTGTCCGGTCCAAGCCAGAGAGCTAACACCGAACAGAGCGGCGAGGTGGTGGTTCAGGCGAGATTCAGCGTTTTTGAACCAAGCGAGGCTAGGACGGAACTTAGGTTGTAAGTGTAACCAGCCAGCAAAGAGGAAAATCGCCGAGAGAATCAGCAGGAACACCGCACCTTGGTATAGGTCTTGGTTGGAGGTCATACCGATGGTGTAGAACCAGTGGTAAACCCCGGAATAGGCGATGTTAACAGGGTTAGAAGCGCCAGCTTGGGTGAAGGCATCTACAGCGCCTTTACCGAACTGGGGATCCCAAATCGCGTGGGCGATGGGACGGATATTTAAGGGATCTTTGATCCACTGCTCGAAGTTACCTTGCCAAGCGACGTGGAATATAGTGCCGGAAGTCCACAGGAAAATGATTGCAATGTGGCCGAAGTGCGACGCGAAAATCTTTTGGTAGAGATTCTCTTCCGTCATGCCATCATGACTTTCAAAATCGTGGGCTGTGGCGATCCCGTACCAAATCCGACGGGTGGTCGGATCTTGGGCTAGATCTTGGCTAAATTTAGGGAATTTAGTTGCCATAGCTGTTTAGGAAATTCTCCTCTCTAAATAACTGAGGCTCTTACACGAGTGCTGGTTATTTCCTTTTTTCAATTCACCCACTGTAATAGGAAACGCTTACAGAGGTATCGGTCAATCGACGCTGGTTCAGCCTAGTCTTGCCAATCCCCGGGGGACTGGCAAGCCCTTATAGGCAAGTTTAGCCAATCGAGAGACTTCTGGCCAAGAAGAATGCCCAAGTGGTGACAATACCGCCTAAGAGGTAGTGAGCCACACCAACGGCACGACCTTGAATGATGCTCAGGGCGCGAGGTTGGATAGCGGGGGCAACTCTTAACTTGTTGTGCGCCCAGACGATCGACTCGATTAATTCTTGCCAGTAGCCGCGACCACTGAACAGGAACATCAAGCTAAACGCGAAGACGAAGTGACCGGCTAGGAACATGATTCCGTAGGCAGACAGGGCGGAGCCATAGGAATTAATGACTTGCGCCGCTTGCGCCCAGAGGAAATCCCGTAACCAACCGTTGATGGTGATGGCACTTTGGGCGAAGTTACCGAGGGTAACGTGGGTGACAGTGCCATCGGGGGCGACGGTTCCCCAGACATCGGACTGCATTTTCCAGCTAAAGTGGAAGATTACGACCGAGATGGAGTTGTACATCCAGAACAGGCCGAGGAAGACGTGATCCCAACCCGAAACTTGGCAGGTACCGCCGCGACCGGGACCATCGCAGGGGAAACGGAAACCGAGATTCGCTTTATCGGGAATCAGACGGGAACCACGAGCGTAGAGAACCCCTTTGAGGAGAATCAACACGGTGACATGGATGGTGAAGGCGTGGATGTGATGCACGAGGAAATCGGCAGTACCGAGAGTGATCGGCATCATGGCCACTTTGCCACCCACTGCTACCACGTCGCCACCGAAAGCATAACTAGCGGTAGTGAGAGCGTTAGGAGCGGTGTTGCCGGGGGCTAGGGTGTGGAGACTTTGTACCCATTGGGCAAAGATGGGTTGTAGTTGAATTCCCGTATCCGAGAACATATCTTGGGGACGACCAAAAGCCCGCATGGTGTCGTTGTGAATGTATAAACCGAAGCTATGGAAGCCGAGGAAAATACATACCCAGTTCAGGTGGGAGATAATTGCGTCGCGATGACGGATCACCCGATCGAGCAGGTTATCCACGTTTTTGGCTGGATCGTAGTCGCGCACCATGAAGATCGCTCCGTGCGCTCCCGCACCGACGATTAAGAAGCCACCGATCCAAGTGTGGTGAGTGAACAAGGATAGTTGGGTGGCGTAGTCAGTCGCCTGATAGGGATAGGGCGGCATGGCGTACATATGGTGGGCCACGATGATGGTTAGCGAACCTAAGAGAGCCAGGTTAATCGCTAACTGGGCGTGCCAAGAGGTGGTCAGGATTTCGTACAGTCCTTTGTGACCTTGACCGGTGAAGGGACCTTTGTGGTTTTCGAGGATTTCCTTCATGCTGTGACCGATACCCCAGTTGGTACGGTACATATGACCAGCAATGATGAACAATACAGCGATCGCCAAGTGATGGTGAGCGGTATCGGAAAGCCAGAGACCACCGGTCACGGGGTTCAAGCCACCTTTGAAGGTGAGGAAATCCGAGTAAGCACCCCAGTTAAGGGTAAAGAAGGGGGTCAAACCCTGGGCGAAACTGGGATATAAATCCGCCATCTTGCTCGGTTCGAGAATGAACTCGTGGGGCAAGGGGATGTCTTGGGGAGCGACTCCCGCATCGAGGAGTTTGTTCACCGGTAAAGAAACGTGAATCTGATGACCAGCCCAACCTAGGGAACCTAAGCCGAGTAAACCCGCCAAGTGGTGGTTCATCATCGATTCCACGTTTTGGAACCATTCCAGTTTCGGTGCGCTTTTGTGGTAATGGAACCAACCAGCAAACAGCATCAGGCCCGCCATCACTAAACCACCGATAGCGGTGCAGTATAGCTGATAGCTGTTGGTGAACCCGGAGGCGCGCCAGAGGTAGAACAGACCAGAGGTGATCTGAATACCGTGGAAACCGCCGCCCACATCGCCGTTGAGGATGCCTTGACCGACGATCGGCCAGACCACTTGGGCGCTGGGTTTGATGGCGAGCGGGTTGGTTAACCAAGCTTCATAGTTAGAAAATTTCGCGCCGTGGAAGTACATTCCACTTAGCCAAACGAAGACAACGGCGAGATGTCCGAAGTGGGCGCTGAAGATTTTCCGAGAAATATCTTCTAGATCGCTGGTTTGACTATCAAAATCGTGGACGTTGGCGTGTAGGTTCCAAATCCAGGTAGTGGTTTTGGGTCCTTTGGCTAAAGTGCGATCAAAATGCCCCGGTTGACCCCACTTCTCAAAGGAAGTAGGTACTGGGTCTTTATCTACAATCACTTTAGCTACCGCCTCTTTGGGGGGGAGTGCCATGAGGATTCTCCTCTCTCGACAATAGACTTAGCGTTTTATTTGAGGATAGATTTTTTAACCTAAAAAAGGCAAGTTGAAATCTGACCCACCTTTTGTTAATGTCGCTTGACTTTCCTCTTGGGTGAGATTCCAGTCGAAAGCATCAATAGTAGATGATAAGTCTTTGTTCTCTCCTCTGTTCGTTGTGCTTAACAATAATTAAAATTCTCTCAATCCTTGATAGGAGAGACATTTTCTGCTATGGACGGTCTTAGTCAGGGTCAGACCGGTAATTTTTCTTTACAAAAGTTTATTAATTGTCGCCCCAGAAGCCGATTTCACCTTTTTCTCCCTCACCAGACCATATAGAAAATTCAATAGATAGATTCTCAAAAAACAATCAAACAATTCTGTAAAATTGAGGCCATAACCTGATCTTCTCGCGCTTTTGCTGACACCAGAGCATTCAATGACTCTAGCAAAAATCAATGGTTTGTATAGATTTTGGCCTTGGCTCTAGGAGGAACGTGCTATCCCTACTACATAAATTAATCCCAGTCAAAACCCTTCGTATATGTCTTGTGATCGGTTTACTGACCATTCTGTTAACCGCCTGTGGCGATCGCTTGACAACCACCAATCTCCCCACTTCCGAAACCTCTAATCTTCCCGTCGTCCAAGGCCGCATTTCTGAGGTTGCTCCCCCGGCCCTAATTCAGGAACTGCGCCCCAGTTTAGAGCGTTACGCCCCCCAAGTAACGATTCTCAGCCCTCTGGCCGAACAGGTTTTCGATGACACCCAGGTGATAGTTAAACTACAAGTGTCAGATCTGCCAATTTTCCAAGACGATACCCTGAAATTAGGACCCCACTTGAGTCTAATTGTCGATAATGAACCAGCAGCAGCTATTTACGACCTCAAGCAACCGATTATCCTAGAAAATCTTGCCCCAGGTACTCATACCCTGCGCGTCTTGGCCCTGCGTCCTTGGCAGGAAAGTTTTAAAAATGATGGGGCATTTGCTGAAACAACCTTTCATATTCTGACAAAAACAGGCAAAAATGCCCCTGATCATAACTTACCCCTGTTAACCTACAGTAGTCCGCAAGGAATCTACGGTGCGGAACCGATCCTGCTCGATTTTTATCTGAGTAATGCTCCTCTACGTCTGTCCAATACTGCCAACGAAGATAATAATCTTCAAGATTGGCGCATTCGTGTCACTGTCAACGGTGAAAGTTTTCTGCTTGATACTTGGGAACCAATCTATCTCAAGGGTTTTGCCAAGGGCAATAACTGGGTACAACTAGAATTCATCGATGGTAAGGGAAATAAAATCGAAAACGAGTTTAATACCAGCGTGCGCGTGATTAGTTTTGATCCCTCTTACCAAGACGGTCTTAGTCAATTAGTCCGCGGCGATTTATCCCCTATAATTGCCCGTAGCATTGTTGATCCCAACTATAAAACCATTCCCAGTCCAGAGGAAGAAACCCCTGTTATCGAACCAGAAACCCCTGTTATTGAGGAGGAAAAAACTCCCATAGTTGAGGAAAACCCTGTTATTGAGGAAGAAACACCCGTTATTGAGCCAGAAAGCCCTGTAGTTGAGGAAAGCCCCGTAGTTGAGGAAAACCCTGTTATTGAGCAGGAAAAACCCGTTATTGAGCCAGAAAGCCCAATCGTGGAAGAAAACCCTGTTATTGAGCCAGAAAGCCCAATCGTGGAAGAAAAACCAGTAGAGACAGAAACAATCGAAAAGGTAGAGGAAACCCCTGAAGCGATCGAATCTCCCCTAACCACCATACCAGAGACAAAGGAGATTAACGAACCGGCCTCTGGGATTCAGCCTCCGCTAGAAGTGGAACCTATTCCCGAACCCCAGAACAATAGCGAGCAAAAAATCACCATTTTTGATCGCGTTCAACAAACCTTAAACCGCTTCCAGTTGGCCTCTTCCCCAGCAGAAAAAGATATCGAACTACCCACCCTCGATCCTGAATTATTCAGCAATGTCGAGCGGTCTTAGAGCCTAGCTTAATCCAGTTTTCAGGGGAAGTGGGGGGGTGGGGGTTTTTCAGTGAGCAGTAAACAGTAATCAGTAATCAGTGAAAAGAAAGCTCCCAAGTTTGGTTATATTGGAGTTAAAGTGATAAGCTTATCTTATCGAAAAAACGGCATAAGCCTTATGTCCCTACCATTAACATCGTGCCGGCTGTAGGGGCGCAAGGTGGTCAGTGAGTTTATCGAACTGCTTGCGCCCATTATGTGACATAGTGAACATTTTTCACCTGATGTCCAGAAGACACCGAAGTTTTCACCCAACACTGTCTGCTTAAAACTGCAATCTGATAACTGATAACTGAAACCTCCAACCGCTTGATCGAGAAATTATTAAACTAATATTTCGCAATATAGACAAAATTGGGAACTAGGTTATAATCTAAAACGTCTATAGACAATTTACTAACTTTTTGCTTGAGGTAATTGTGTTTAACAAAATTTCCCTTGTCGCTGGTTTTGCCGGTTTAGTTGCCCTAACTACCGTTGGTGCTGTACCCGTACAAGCAGGACCACAAAATAACGAAATCCTGATCAGTCAACTGCGCGGCCATAACACCTACAGAGGTGAGCCACAACTCAACCCCGGTGACTATGTACTAGGTCGCGTCCGGGGAACCGTGGGTGGCATTATGTCCATCCAATTGATCAGACCTGTAACAGTGGATGGCAAAGAAATTTTCAGTGGTGACTTTGCCGACGGAACCACCGCTCGTATTGTTGGGGATGCCACTGGTGGTGATGACGTGATTTTGCAAGTGGTAGATGGCAAATTAGTTTATGTGGGTAAAGCTCGTCCCTATTGGGTTTCCCGCTTGAAACTAAAATCAGAAATCGCCGTCAGTAGCACTCGCTCGCAACTTTTAAGAGAAATCAACGAAAAACAACCCGCTTGGGGACTTCCCGCTTTACCCCCGGAAACCAGAACCTTTACTGAAGTTGCTCCCCAACCTGCTCCCGAGCCTAGTGTATCTCCTATCCGCGGACTTTGGTAGTGGGAAGACATCAGCAGAAAATCTCTTGTCTTGAGACTGAGAAGGGTGAAAACTTTCCTCACAATCTAACCAATTTGGACTAAATAAATCCCTCTTTTTCAGATAAAAGGGGGATTATTATTGCTCTCTTAGGTTTGGTGGGTAAAATGTATTCTAAGATACAGTCCTGCTGGCGAGGGAGTGGAAGGAACCACTCCAGACACAGAGGACACAAAGATTGATCGCTTCTATAGTAAGTTAAACTGGTCGCAACGCGCTCGCTACGCGAGATCACGCAAAGAATTAAGAGAGCCATGACCGAATCCAGATAGGGAAATTTCCCGATATTCACTCCAGTTCAAAAGACTGATTATTAAATTTCAAAGTCCGACAATTCTCCGTCACCGTCCGCACCACATCATCGGGCGCACCATCGGGAATTTCGGCCTCGATCTCCAGTGTTACCTTAACCCTGGCCCCACTGAGTCGGGTGAGATGCTGGATTACCTCGTTAGTGATCGCTGGAGCGTCTCGATTGATCCGCAGGGGATCGATCGAGACAATGCCGTAAAACCTCCGCAGAACCGGCTTTTTCTCAACCAGATCATCGGGGGACTCTTTCGCAGTTAATCTAACACCAGAGGTTAAGTATAGCGGCCTATCGGGGTCACTAGAGATAACGGAATCAGTCTCGGCAGTGGTCGGGGGGTTAGCTGGTTTCTCGGCCTCTAGCTGCCCCATGGCTACATCAGGCTTAACCAGAAGGATGTGACTGCTGATACTCGGGTTAATATCCCGAAGGATGACAAGACCAGTATATCTTTGCTTCGCCTCATCCCAGCCCTCTGCATAACCGAAGTTTTCCTCTACGAGCGTAGAACGAACCCCCTCCCGCACAGCCTGAAGTAGAACATCCGGGTTCTTGAGACGGGGCAAGTAAAGATACTGCGCTAGGTACTCCCACAGACGTTTCAGATCGATGTGGTTAGTTGAACGCCACAGGTATTTGTCGAGGGCTTCCCTCCGCAGGTTGTCACCAGAGTAATGGGTAATCAGTTGCTCCTCATGAACCAGTTTGCGGCTGGCTCGATCGATAGGCGAATCGTCCCCCTGAGCGTTGGTATCAGTCCAGTGGATGCCTTTCTGGGGATCGGGTTGCTCTGGAACCAGCAGCCACTTATAGGTTTGGTTGAGGATCAGGCTTACCTCCTTGTCGGCTTGATCGCGCTTAGTGATCGCCTGTTTATTCTGAGAAACATCGAGATTGAGGGTTTCCTTATCCGCCACAATTGAATTCCAGGCAAGATATCCGGCGACGTTCTTCTCTAAGTTTTCCAAGTTCGACTTGTCAGGGGCAACAAATACAAGCGTATTCTTGTAATAGCGGGGGCTACCCCCTCTCTGATTGAGAATTTCCGCCACTAAACGCCGAGCGGGGCTATCTTCGGCGGATTTGCTGTGGGGTTGCCCAGGACCGAGAACTACAAGCCGCACCCCCAGATGAGGATCATCGGGAATATCAGCAGTAGATTCTGGGGCAATATGAATCGCTCCAAACTCTCCCCGCTGCTGGTCGGCCTTCAAGCGCCGGACGATTTCTTCTGTCACTTTATACCGCTCCTCAAAGAGCAGGTTTGCCCGATCTTGGGCGGTGCGGGTAACGTTGGGCTGGTTAGAAATCCAGTAACGGTTGCCATCGATGTAGAGGTAGGTGGCCCGATCTGTTAGCCGCCGTAGGGCATCACCAAAAGTGGCTACAGTCTCCCCCGGCTGCACGCAACCGAGTTTTATCCTCTTATCTTCTAGTCCTCGGTTAGCAGCCCGAATCGTGGGGGCCGAGCCAAGGTAAATAGTGCGCGTAACCCGACGGCAAGCAGAATAGCGTCCCAGGTTGGAATTTTGGCGATCGATGTCGAGGGGCAGAGAATTGGGGCCATCCACATCCTTTTCGATGATCGGAACCCAATTATCATCTAAGTAGCGGGTTAACTCTGATTGAACCTGAGCATCATCCATCGGGACGTGGGCCGGCATGATCAGGAGGCTCTTATCGTCCCGCTCCCAAAGGGAATGGATAACTTTCGCCATCAGGCGCAGCACGCCCCTGGTGCGTTGGAATTTATCGAGGGTTGACCAGTCGGAGTAGAGGCGATCAAAAAATTCCGGGTGAATGGGATAGGCTTCCCGCAGGCGGCGCCCGTAGTCAGCCTCCCGGCATTCGCTAGGAAACTCCTGGGCCTGGGTGCGATACATCTCGGAGAAGGCTTTGATAACCGCATCCCGTGCGACAAATAGTTGCGGGTCAGTAGTGGTCTGAAAGAGACGGCGGCGGACGATCTCGAAACTCTCCTCGGCACTAGCGGGTCGCCAAGGGGATTGGATGCGCCCGATCGCATTTTTAAGGCGGTCTAGGGACTCTGTGCCTCTCTCCCCGCCAATTTCGATGTCAGAGGAGGGGATGCTCACGACTAAAAGGGTGCGATCGGCATTCTTCGCTGATTCACTCAAGGTCTGCGCGAAGGTAAAGTGGGTATCAAAACTTCCTCCAGGCAAGTCTGCCCGTTCGTGAAGCTGGCGGGCGTAGGCAACCCACTCATCGATGAGAATCAAGCAAGGGGCATAGCGGTTAAAAAGTTCTTTGAGGACATCTCCGGGGTTGGTGGCTGTTTCATCAGCCTCTCGCACCATCTCATAGCCTTCTTTACCCCCCAACTGCCAGGCAATCTCTCCCCAAAGGGTATGAACCCGGACTCCATCTCGTTTTTTTTCCACCCTACCTGGAGATAGCTTATTGCCGACGATGACGACGGTGTTAACGTTTTTCGGTGGTTCGTTGACGGCTGCTGCTTGCAAGACTGGCTCCATACCGGGGAGGTCTTTCGTTTCCACGCCGAAGAAGAGGTGATACAGCGCCAGTATGGCGTGGGTCTTCCCACCACCGAAGTTGGTCTGGAGTTCGATAACCGGATCTCCTCCTGCTCCTGTAAGGCGAATGAGGGCATTGGTGAGGAGTTGCTTGAGTCCTTCGGTGAGGTAGGTACGCCCGAAAAATTCGTTCGGTAGGCGATACTCATCCGAACCTTGATCAAGATACACCTGCCAGAGGTCGGCGGCGAACTCGGCTTCCTGGTAGCGGCCCGAGGCTACATCGGGGTGGGGGGTGGCGATTTCCCGCCAGGGTTTCAATCCCGACATCGGTTGTCCCTCCGTCGGTGCGATCGCTTGGCGCCTTGTCTCTCGCCGGGCCTGTTCTTCAAAGCGAAGTCTGAGGATTTCTTGCTTCTGCTTCTCCACCTCTTGGGTGTCGGCGGAAACCGAACTCAGTAGGCGAGAGATGCTATCAAAAGCCCGGTAAGCATCGTCGAGGCTGAAAGCATCGTTATGGGCCCAGGCGTTGCGGACATCTCTTAGTTCACTGGCCAGAGAGCGATCGCTTCTGCCTAGGGTTTTCTTAAAAACTTCATTCCACTGCTCCCAGAGGACAATTAGCAGGGCCGAAACGTCTTCTTTGAGGACGGCATCACCTGTCCTGCGGATCGTGTAGTTCTCAGGGAGGCAACTTAAGGCCACGGCGACCCACTTCTGGCCGTAGCTTGCTTTCATTTCTCGTTCTATGAAGGGGTAGAGTCCCTCTCTGAGGAAATCTAGGGCGCGTCCGACTCGTTCACGATTGCTGATTGCCATGGGATTTGATGAGGAGTTATTTTTATAATGCCTCAATTTGGGAGAGATAACCACAAAGGCACAAAGGTCACAAAGTTTGGGGAACCACAAAGGCACAAAGGTCACGAAGGGGGATTTACCACAAAGGCACGGAGGTCACGGAGGGTTAGGTACTTGTGCTTGAGTGGTCTGTGGGGAGACGATTTCACCACAAAGAAACTCTATGCTGATTCCGTAGATGGTTAGGGCTTCGTAAAACTCGGCCCAGTCTGAATCCACAGCGTTGATAATGGGAGGGCAATCTTGTGCGGCGAGGGCAACAGCGACAAATTTTCGGTCTGATGGGTCGAATTTTTTTAATTGAGGATCATCAGGAAATTCTTGAAAGCTATTATCTTCTGAAGGATGAATCTTGACTTGTTGACAACGTTGAGAGTTTGTCTGATTAGTCAATACCCATTTGAGAAATGCGTCTCCTATTCCTGGTTGTCCTGTTTGATTTACTTTGTTTCTATATTCTTTTAAGATTAGCCATTGATTGTCTATCACAATGATTCCATTTTCTTTTATGTCTCTTAAATATTGTCCTGTCCTTAACTGACATTTAGGAGTAACTTGAGGACAATCTCTACCGTTAGCGGCGATTAAGACGTTTGTATCAATAATGGCTTTCATGGGTTTATTCACTAACTATCTGACGTTTCATAGCAGCTTCGGTCATGGCAAATAAATCTCCTATTTCATCACCAAAGAAATTTTCTGGCCAGTTGGCAATATTTCCAAAGTCGTCGATTTCTAAGGTGGTTAAACTAGAGCTTCCATCTTGCTTGGAATTACAGAAGTAAAGTTTAATGTCTTGAGGGCTTAATCCGTCTTTTTCTTCAGCAATACGACGCTGAAGACGACGCAGTAAATGTTCGCTATGACTCTCGACAATGATTTGAATTTTGCGAGTTTTAATAGCATCAATAAATACATCGGCAAGTCCAGCCTGTACGGAAGGATGCAGATGAATTTCTGGCTGTTCTAAAATGATTGTTGAGCCTTCTGGCGCATAATAACACAGAACCAAAACAGGTAAAACCTGAGAAACACCAAAGCCGACATCTGTTATTAAAACTTTTGCTGTATCGGGAAATCTTTGTACCAAAACTTCATAGTCTTTGCGATCTTTTGCAATTGCTTGCACCTGAAAACTATGAATTAGAGCTAATTCTTTTAGCCAGTAAGCAATGGTCTCTTGAATGGTTGATTGTTGAGAAGCTAGTAAGGCCGGAATAGCTAATTCTCCCCTACGACCAACATCTCGCGGTTTTTCTCCGGCCCAAGAGTAAATTCTTTTGGGGTATTCTCTCAGGGGACCAAGATAATAGATACTCTCAAATGCTTTTTCATAGGCTAGGGAAAAATCCGATAAAAAGCCTGTATTTTGAAAATAACTAATTGCTTGGTCAGGAAAACCATAGTTTTTTATTGGAACTGGGAGAGGCCAAGCTCTCCCCCTACTTCTTTTCGGTTGATATCCTTCTGATTGTAGTTCATATTCACAGGAGTCTTTTTCGGCATTTTTCTTGAATTTAAAGCTTATATTTTCTGAATTATAGTTAAAATTATAGCAAAAGTTTTCTAAAAATATTTGATTATCATTTAGCTTTATTTCTGAATAAAATTCCAGAGAGTTTAAGGAAAAAAGTACATCTTCTTGAGAGCTTTCGGGATTAAAAATATTTAATTCTTCTGATAAATCCCATTCTAATTTAAAAGAGATTACACTGGGGATAATGTGATTATAAGCAATATCATACAATGTCCCTAACTCAACATAACTTCTTTCATCCCCTGTGTTTAAGACTCTTTGGCGATCGCTAGACTCCACAGTTTGCTTGAGAAGTAAAAAGAATTGAATAATGCTGGATTTTCCAGAGCTATTATTACCAAAAAATCCTGTAAGAGAAGCTAAGGAAATGTCTCCTGTATCTTGCCATGATTTAAAGTTTTTAAACTTGATTGTTTTAAACATAATTACAATTTGAGATTAGAAACTTGTGGGGATTTGGGAGAGGGGGGATTTTGAACCACAAAGGCACAAAGGTCACAAAGTTTGGGGAACCACAAAGGCACAAAGGTCACAAAGTTTGGGGAACCACAAAGGCACGGAGGTCACAAAGATTAGGTAGATGGTGTCCATAGCTCAATGTTTTTAAACCAAGTTAAGTCTCTGTAATCGAGAGTCCAGATTAGGGCGTTAAATTTTTGAGCAATGACTACCACTGAAGCATCTTCTAGACTACCCTGCCAATTGGTCATTTGTATGACTAAATCAAATGTAGTCTGCATGGTTTCCATTTCAAGCGGCACGATTGTGGTCTCTTCTTTAATTATAGTTAATGCCTTTTGCGCTACTTGTGGACATTGTTCCCTAGCTACGAATTTATAAACCTCGAACAAGATGGGTAAAGGGGTTAAAACTGCGCCAAATTCCTGCGGTAGTTGTGCAAACCCCTTTATCGCTTCCTTGTGGTAATTATCTTGGCTCGATAACAGGGCAATAAGTGGCCCAGCATCAAGGACTAATCGTCTCATGTCAAATAATCTTCGTTAACGGAGGCATCTGGTGGGGCATTCTCGACAATTCCCGCTAGTTCTAGAAGTCTAGAGGTATCTTTGGGAATTAGTTTGATTTCTAGGGCTTCTTGAACTACACTTAACGGGGTTTCTTCGGGATGCTCTTTTAAGTAGTTATTGAGACGTTTTGCTAAGTTATCGGGAACTTCAATGGTTAGTTTCATGGGGGTTACTACTTGATTTTAAAACTCTGTGTTCTCTGTGTCTCTGTGGTTTAAATTCACCACAAAGGCACAAAGGTCACAAAGAAAAGGATAGTTGTTCGGGAGAGGGTTTATATTCGTTGGCTAGACGGGTGATTTCTGGCCAAGAGGTGACTAGGCTATTGTAAGCTATGGCTTCTTGGGTCCAACCTTTTCTGTCGCAGAGGCTATAAAGTCTATAGGCGAGTTCTTTGGCTAAATCGGCTTTGTTTCCTAGTTTAGCCAAGAGTTCTGCGGCTCCGGTTTCGCCGTTTTTATCGAGGGTATGGATGAGGTGTTGGGTGATTTCCCAGATGGGTGTCCGCTCATCTTTTTCTGGCTTCCAATCGGTTTTAAGATCTTCACGTTTGAGTAGTCGCACTTTACCTGCTTTTGCTTCTAGTATGCCAGCTTCAACCATGCCCTGAATACTGGTGTTTTTGGCTTTGGAGAGGGTTTCTGCATCGCCATATAGTGCTTCGTTGAATTGGTACTGCTCGAACCAAGTGAGCGCCCAACGGGTATCACTATCAAATTCTCCTTCTTGTTCGGTGAGAAATTCGTCGAGAATCTGGTTAATCAGTTGCAGGGCCGTACGAACACCCATGGAAGTGCCGTTAGATTCGAGGATAGCGGCGTATTTGGAGTAGATTGCCATCCCGGGCCCAATACTGGCTTGGGCGAGGTCAACGGGGGCAATATTGCCCTGTTGCAGCAGTTTTAGGGCTTGGGGAAGGTCACGCTTCAGTTCGTTGAGGAATTGCCGGCGGCTGGCTTTGGGTGCGTCGGCGGGACGGGGACGACACACGAGGACTATAGATGAGGCGAGGGCGTTAGAGTTGATATTACGGGTTCTAGCTTCTCTTTCTGTTCGGAGAGGCCATGTTCCGTCAATACTAAAATTAGCTTGTATTAAACCTTCTAAAATTGTTTCCCAACCTGTAGAAGAGACGTTCTGCTGATCATCAGTTTCAGTTTGCTTGAGCGCATAGTAGATTGTGACGGGATAATCTTGATAGTTGATTTGATTGACTCGTTTAAAAACTTGAATAAGACTATCTTCAAAAAATTGTTTTGCCTTCTCCTTGCTTCCATGTCGAAAGTGATCGGCAACCATTTCTTGAGTTTTAGGAACTAATAACGTATTAAAAATCTCTGGATAAATTGAACCTATAGACCGACGCATCCAAACATAAAAGAAATCAGATAAGTCTGCATAGGGTATAGCATCATAATAAGGGGGGTCTGAGGAAATCAATTTAGCTATTGAATCATTTTTATGATTTTTAGTAGCATCGAGTTGAATAACTTGTCCTGGAGCGGAACAAGAGGATTTTTTAATAACTTCAACTATCCAATCAATTGCACCATTAAAATTGCCCGTCGAGTCACTCATGGGATTTGCTTCGGCAAAATCCCATGACATTGGTATAGCTTGACGAGCAAACGTATTACGCAGACCATCCCTGCTTATATTCCACGAACAAATAGTTGAGCAAACATCTGATACGCGGTCCACCGCAAAAGCCAAATAAGTCGCCACTGCATCCGCATAAGCCGTCGCACCTATTCCCCCATCATTAAGAGATAAATCATCATCAGGGATTCCTGCGGCTACTGCATCAGCTTTAATCTTTTCTCTGGCTTCACTAACTAAATCGCTAAAAGTAGTGAGGGCGACGAGTTGACGGGGAGTGAATAAATCGGCGTGTTTCGTCATGCCATAGAGGGGAACATTGACTGCGGCTTTGCCAATTAATTCAGTATCAGGTTTCCATTCAGGTTGTGCTTTTTTAGCGATATATTCCTGTTCCTCATCAGGAGAAAGATAAACCCTTCCCCCTTGTCCTTCAGCGACAATGGCCATTAACTGAGAATCCATCCGGCCTGCCTTACCTTCCCTACGGATATGATCAAAAGGAACAGGAGTATTACAAGCGATACAAACTGCACCCTTGCGGTTCACCGTCCCATCTGGGGCCGTACCCTTACCCGTTTTGACCTCAAAGCGGATTTTGGGTGACACCCCAGAGACACCAAAATCATCCCCCTTTGTGTCCTCTGTGCCTTTGTGGTTAAAATCCCCCTCTGTGCCTTTGTGGTTAAAATCCCCCACAAAAGGCTCAACCCAAGCCTCCTTACCCTTCTTCGTCGAAAGCGAGAACTTATTAACCAAAGGCATCTGACAGCCACAGGCCGGATTAGGACACTTCACCGTCCTGGCCCAAAGCCAAGCAATCACCTTAGTGTCCTTTGTGCCTTTGTGGTTGGTTTCCACCATCGGATAAAGAAACCCAATCCTTTTAAAAGCCTCATCCCGCATCCACTGACCGTAATAGCGCACATCTGCGGCCAATCCCTGGGCCCCTTCCCAGGAAGAAATCTTTTGTTTTTGGCGAGAATCGGGATTAACCGGCGGTTTATCCTTAAACTTGGGCGGAATCTCGATCAAAGCCTTAGTAATCAACACCGCCACCGGATTGAGGTCACTACCGTGGGCCTGCAACCCCAAGCGCTGGGCCTCCAAAGGAATGGAACCACCACCACAAAACGGGTCATAGGCGGGGGGGGCATATTTAGCGATATAGTCCTGTATAGCATCAGGTTTAGTGGGGGGTTCTTCCCCACGTTCCCAAGCCAAACAGCGAGCAATTTCTCGTTGTGCTTCTAGCAATACTGCTGAGTTAGGCTGGTTAATCTCATCCCAAGATACCAACCCTCTAACCACCTGCTTAGTGTTGCCTTTTTTGTCCTTTTCAAGCTCAATCCTACCCAAAATATCAAACAATCGCTGCCGTTCCCGATTCTGTGCTTCTTCCGTGGGAAATTTCTCTGGCCAACTGGAAGGATCATCCACCAAAGAAGCCCATAAAACCGCCCTAGTTGTAGCTAAAGGTTTCCGGGACCACCAAAGATGTAGAGTAGAGGGATGACCATGGCGAATCGATTTTTCCCGTGCCGATTCGACGTTAATGGCTTCTAGGGGTAGGGCCACTTCAATGAGTTTTTTACGGTAGGTCATGGGAGATAAAAGAACCACAAAGGCACAAAGGACACGAAGGTTTAGTTGAGCTTAAGTAATTGTTTGAGAGCTTTCTCTACAATACTTCGATCGGTCATAAATCACTGTAGGCACATTCATCAGCCTCTGACTCCCATTCACTCAACATAGATGAAATTCCCTTGAGATATTCCCTATCCGCAGGCTCAAGAGGTTCGTCGTATCGAGAGGGTTCTTTTTCGCGTAACGGATATAAATTAGACGCTGATTTATTAGTAATAATTTTATCTTGCTGAGTTTTGGGATGCGATCGTAGCTGACTAACCTGATGCTCTAAAATTAATTGTTCTAGCCGTGCTGTGAGACGTGAGCTACTGTCAACCCACCAGAGCCAAATATGAGTGTCCAAAATAATCATTTTAGAACTTCCCAGTCTTCTGGTGGAATAGCTGGTTCAAAGGGATCATCATAACGAAGGACAGAACCTTTCAAGGAATGTATTAGTTTTTCCTGACTAGATGATGACGATGTTTTAGATTGCTCTAAAATAATAATTTCCACCGCATCTCCAGCCTGAAAAGGTAATTCTTTCAATAATACCGTCCCATCTTCAGTTAAAACTGTTTGTATTTTGTAAGTATTCATAATTGAGACTCTTGGGATAAAGAACCACAAAGGCACAAAGGACACAAAGATTAATTATTGACAAGGCGTTTGATGCCTTGTTTGAGAACGGGAACGTTAAAATTAATCAGTAATCCTAGCCAAAGCCGGCGTAATTTGAGATAGGTTAACAACTGGGCCTCGTGAATGGGGGTAAGTTGTTCAACAGTTTTCAGTTCGACAATAACCAGATTTTCCACCAATAGATCGAGACGATAACCACAATCAAGTTTAACACCGCGATAAATCACTGATTGAGGAACTTGACGCTCCACCGCTATCCCCCTATCCAATAACTCGTACTCTAAACAGGCCTCATAGGCTCACTCCAATAGTCCTGGACCCAACTCCCGATGAACAGCGATCGCCGCCCCAATAATCTCCTTAGATAAATCATTAGCCCTCTCATCCATAACCTTAGTGTCCTTTGTGCCTTTGTGGTTAATTCCCTTAGTGTCCTTCGTGCCTTTGTGGTTCTTCTATCTTCGTGTCCTTCGTGCCTTTGTGGTTAATTCCCTTAGTGTCCTTCGTGCCTTTGTGGTTAATTCCCTTCGTGTCCTTCGTGCCTTTGTGGTTCAATCATATCCCCCCTCTCCCATAACTCTCCCCAATCATAATTAACACTACACGCCCCAAAATCCGGTTCTCTCTGGAATGGCCGGCGCACATATCTGACCCGAACCTCCTCTGAGGGAGAAACCGAAACCAAGGCCAGCAGAAAATCCTCTGGCTTGTTAAAGGATGCAAGGATCTCGTTCTTGGTGACAGTCACCGTCTCTGCTCCTTCTACTCTACCCTTGACTTCGATAAACCGTAAGCGGCCTGTTCCGGTCCTGCGCGATTCGATGTCATAGCCGCACTTCTCGGCGCTCACATCCCGCGGTTCATACCCCAAAGCTTTTTCGGCCGCCATGACTGCCGCCATTGCCAGCTGCTCGACGCGCTTTGTCTCCCGGGCAAACATTGGCTTGCCTAAAAGTCGCCCTAACAGTCCCCCCGGTACGATGAGGGCTGCTCCCACCACCACCGGCGGCGATGGGGATAAATGACGCTCCTGCTCCAATTCAGACAAGCGCTTTTGCAACCGCGTTTGTAGTTCATCGGCCCGCATCTGGGCTTTGTTGGAATTGATCCGCGCATTTGTCTTCCCCGCTTCTTCCTGTAGGCGCAACTGGGCCGCCCGATGGTCCCAGTAGTTGATCTCCTTGGTCAGGCGGTCTTTAACTGCTATAAGGGTCTTTTCAATTAACTCTTCCTTGCGCTGCCGTACCTCCTGAAGATGGGAAGAGACAAGGTTAGCGATCGCATAATTGCGGGCCTGGCTCTCAATCTCATTACCGATAGGGAGAGAATCAAGGATCGGCCCTAGGATCGCCCGCTCCTCCTCCTGCAAAGGACGATAATCTAGATAAGGGGCATACCCAGCATCCCTCTCTCCCTGTCTCTGTGGTGCAAACAGAGGAATTTCCACATACTGCATTCGCCGCGACACCACCCGCCGTCTGCCATCGGGATTTAGCCGAGCGTCTTGAATGGCGTGTTCTAAGTACACCAGCGCCCGAATTTCCTCGCTTGGATCACTGTCATCAACTAGGATAGCCCCCCGTCTGAGTAATTCCCGATGCCGTTCCAAGACAAGATCGATAGTGGCATCTAACAGGGGATGGCCGGGACAGACAAAGGTAGCAACGGGTTTCCCCGGAACACTAATCAGGTCTTTATCAAAACAGATGCGCTCATAGCGTTTGAGAATTGGCTCTCCTATCCCTAAAGAGCGGTCTCTGTTACGGATAACGGCGGGGACGTTGGTAATTTCGTATCGCTTTGGCTCTCGCTGGCGTAGGGTGCCGCCTAAGCGTTGGAAGGCTTCGAGGAAAAATGCGGCGATGAAGTGCGGCTGTAACCGTCTGGCTTCGGCTCGCTCCATATCTTCTCGAATTTTCTGAACCTTGGAAGCATCCATCGAATCCCGTGCTAGGGCGCGTTCTTCCAGCAATTCCCTTAGTCTCTCTTGATCGAGCTTTTCAGAGATGACCTGGTTTGAGCTTGCTTTTATATCTGGGTGATCGCCGTAACGGATGGCTTGGATGAGAAGTTCGCGCAATTCTTTTCCCGCAATCGCTTTACCTAATACGTCGAACACCCGTCCGCCTAAAGCTTTTTGTTCGGCTTCGAGTTTTTCGAGGAGCGTCCGATACACATCTCCCTCGCGGGTTTCGTGAGCCACCAAATTCCAGAGATGACAAACCTCGGTCTGTCCAATCCGGTGAATACGACCGAATCGCTGTTCTAGGCGGTTTGGGTTCCAGGGTAGGTCATAATTGACCATGAGATGCGCTCGTTGCAGGTTGATCCCTTCTCCGGCGGCATCGGTGGCCAGAAGTACCTGTACTCCTACGTCTTGCTTGAAGCCTTCTTCGGCTTTTTTGCGGTCTTCCCGACCCATGCCACCGTGAATGGTGACAACAGCTTCTGGGTTGCCAAGGAGTGTACTGATCCGCTCTTTCAAGTAGTTGAGGGTGTCTCTGTGTTCGGTGAAGACGACTATTTTGCGGCGGTATCCTCCTGCATCGAACATCTCCGCTTCATCCTGCAGAAGATGGGAAAACTCTTCCCACTTACGGTCTTTTCCGCTCCGTCGAACGGTATTGGCTAGGTCTTCAAGCTTTTTCAGCAGGGCGATTTCAATCTGTAGTTCGGCAATGGTACGCGATGCTGTGGCCTGATCGACCACCTCCTCGACCGTGGCCTCCCGCTCGCTGCTATCGGTATCCTCAAAGTCGTTATCGATGTCGTCTTGGTCAAGGACGGTAGCAAATTCTATCTCCAGCGACTGGCCTCGCTTGAGCAGTTCTTCTTCTCGGAGTCGCTTTTGTAACCGCTCTCGTCGTCGTTTCAAGGATTGATAGATGGCTTCCGGAGAGGAGGCGAGGCGGCGTTGCAAAATGGTGAGGGCAAAGCCGACTGTCCCCTTGCGCCCGTCGTTGGCCAGGGCTTCGGCTCGGTCAAATTCTTCGCGTACATACTCGGTGACTCGACTGTAGAGGATCGCTTCTTGGTCGGAGAGGGGGTAACTGACCGTGTGAGCGATTCTTTCGGGGAAAAGTGGCTTGCCGTCAAACTTGAGCAGTTCCTCTTTGACCAGACGGCGCATCAGGTCGGAAGTATCTGATACATGAACTCCGTCCCGGAATCGCCCCTCAAAGCGATCGCCATCGAGTAGAGCTAGGAATAACTGAAAGTCTTCTTCTTTGCCGTTGTGGGGAGTCGCGGTCATCAGCAGGAAGTGGCGGGTAACACTAGAGAGGAGTTTGCCCAATTTGTAACGCTTTGTTTCCCTAATTTCCCCACCAAAGAAAGAAGCGGACATCTTGTGGGCCTCATCGCAGATGACCAGATCCCAATCAGTCTGCTGGAGTTTCTTCTGGAGGTCGTCATTACGGCTGAGTTTATCAAGTCTGGCAATGACCAGACCCATTTCGGCGAGGGCGTTGCCGGTGCGGGCCGTTTCGATGCGGTCGTTGGTGAGGATATCGAAGGGAAGGTGAAATTTGTTATGTAGTTCATCTTGCCACTGGACTGCGAGGCTGCCTGGACAGACGATTAAGCAGCGCGCTAAGTCACCTCGAATCAGGAGTTCTCGAATTAACAATCCCGCCATGATGGTTTTCCCGGCCCCGGGGTCATCGGCCAACAAAAAGCGTAGGGGTTGGCGATCGAGCATCTCACCGTAAACAGCAGTGATTTGATGAGGGAGTGGTTCTACCAGAGAGGTATGGACGGCTAGAAGCGGGTCAAACAGGTAGGCCAACCGGATGCGATGGGCTTCGGAAACTAGGCGCAGCAAAGCTCCGTCGCCATCGAAACCCCACGGTCTTCCTTCGGTGAGAATCTCTAGGGTTGGCTCTCGGTATCGAAAGAGCAGTTCTGTGTAGGGTTGTCCGTTGGTATCTTTGTAGGTCAGTTCTACCGCGTCGCTGCCATGCCACTTGGCCTCAATGACGGTAATGCTTTGATTGGGCAGAATGCCGTTAACAATAGAGCCGCTCGTTAGTTCCTCAAGTTTAGTCATGATCGCCTAAAGACCGATGTCTAGGAATAATTGCATTTCAGCCCATATCCTCGTCATCACATCGTTAAGGGCATGATCGCTATCTAATTCGATTAACTGTACCCAAGGACGAGAAAAAGCATAATAGCGACTATTTTCTAGGGGAATCACCTCATCGGCACGACCATGAATAATTAGGGTGGGGAGCTGCCTGATTAACTTTTCTTGGGGATAATTGGCTAAATCCTCGATAAACTTGTAATAGATTGGCAGATAACGACGATAACCGTAGTGATAAACCGATAAACTCCCAGATTTTTGCCAATTGGCTAGGGTTTCTGCTCCCAATTGTCCCAACCAAATCGGCCCGAAATTAAAAGCGGGAGCTAATAAAACGAGCCTTTGCACCTGAGAATAAGTTTCTGCCAGCCAAGCTGCCGTTAAACCGCCAAAACTGGAACCAATCAGTGTAACGGGAAACTGAGATTGTTCAATCAATTGGCCGACTTGAACAATCTGACGAGTGAGAGTTAAGCTAGAAAAGTCATCACCGTTAAGATCGGGAATTTCCATTGCTAAACCCCTCTTTTGCCAACAATGTCTCAAAAATTGCGCTTTTGTTGATTGGGGGCCAGAAGCAAAACCGTGTAGATAAATATGTCTGTTTTCAAGAACCGCCATTCTAAAACCAATCAGATTTCCTCATCTTGCTCTTTGGTGGCACTGGGAGAAGAATTATAAATGGCATCCAACTGTTGACGAGCATCTTCGACAGTGAGAGAACGAATCACTAACAGAGGTTCATTAATCGGTTGTCCGGCCTCGTCCAAAAGTTCCGGATGGGAAGTCATGGGATAACCGTAGGGATTATAGGAATTAGCCGATTTAGCAGGACGTTTCTGGGAATCCATGCTGACAGTAATCAGACTCCGAATTAAATTATTAATGGTCAAAAAAGCGATAACTGTGAAGGCGAGGATATAGAGCAGATGTAACATTGGCCGAGTCTCCCATGAATTATGTGTGAATATTCCTAATTGCCAAAACTTTATGCTAAAAATTCGCTCAATTCTCTAGCTTACCAAAAAAGTTTCAGGTTAAGCGTCAGTTTGAGGAGATTGATATTCTCCCCAACCCTGTAATCGACGACGACGACTGCTGACCCCCCAACACTCTGCCACCAGCTGGTGCCAAGGCAACAACATCTTGGCCTCGATACCCACCTGACCACCTGTGGTTTTAAAGAGTAAATGAGCCGTGGCCACCTCCTGTTGAGCGTTTTTGACTCTTGCTAATAAATCGTTTTGTTCCTCGAGGCTGAGAAAGGATAATCTCTCGGATTCGAGGAGAAGACGGGAACGGGAAAACCAATAGGTGAAATCCTCTAGTAGAGGTTCCAAGATGGTTTTCAGGAGTTCGTTTTCGGCGGGTTGCGAAGGGAACATTATTTTTATAATGACGATTTTGCTTACCTTAATCTTAGCGTCATTTATATTTCTTAACATTGTGACGGGAAAACTTTAAGATTTGCCCCGGCTGTAGGCGGCACTAAAGAAATCCAGTTCACAACTAAGGGCATAACGATAGGATAAAGAGATATTTTCCGTCATCAGGGCGTATTTATCCGCTAATTCCTCTAACTGGCTTGCTAAAGCTGCGAATTCATCCCCACTATAACTATCAATCCAAGCTTGATAGGGATTCTCAGAAATCGGCTCTAAGGCTAATTGTTGACCCAGATAAGCATAAAGACGCATACAGGGACTCATCGCCACGGCAATCGCACCGATGTCACCCATCCAAGCAGTAGCGAGAAGAAAATCCGTATAGCGACGGGTGGCATTAGCGGGCTGAACCTTTCTCAGGTCAACTCCCCACTGTAAAGCATAATTTTCATGTAATTCTAACTCCTTTAATACCCCCGCCGCTAACCGATGAAAGCTAGTAAATCCCTGCCAATCGGGAGCTTTAGCGGCGGCGATACTGTAAGCACGAGCGAAAGATTCCAGAAAAAAAGCATCTTGACCGACATAAAAAGCGAAACAATCCCGTTTAAGCTCTCCTGTGGCGATACCTCGCACAAAAGGGTGTTCTAGACAAGCTTGTACTAGATCTTGATGGCTGTGCCAAAGTTGCTGACTAAGCATGGGAAAATACTAATTAGGTGGACAAGGTTGGTTAACTAGAGTTCAGCATTCCTTAATCCAAACTGACGTTAAACCTGTTACAATAAAAAATATAACTGACTAAATTGGAATTAAAAACTATGCGACTTAAGCGATGGGAGTCTCCCCGCCGTCAGGGACGTAACGACAAAGGCAAGGGCGGTTCGGCCCGACAGCGACAACTGAAAAAACAATTTAAAATGTTGTCGAAAAAACTAAAAGGGGGAGAGAGTAACATCTCTCCTCTTTTTTTGTCCCCAGCAATCGCCGCTAAAAAATCTTCCTCTGGGAAACTCTCAGTCTCCTAAAACAGTCCCAGACTTGAGCCACTTTCAGATTAGGGAAAAAAATGAAGCGTACACTTGCCGTCATGACGATGACAGTAGCTTTAACCGTCACCAGTAACCATTCTAGCCTTGCGGGAGCAATCTTCGATCGCATTCAAAAAACTGGGGTAATTACTGCCGGCGCTCGTAAAGATGCTATTCCCTTTGGTTTTGTCAACTCCCAGGGCAAGTGGGTGGGTTACAGCCTTGATATGTTAGAGTTAATTCGCAAGGAAACCGAACGGAAGTTAGGAAAACCAATTAAGTTAAAAATTGTTGAGATTAATCCCCAAAATCGTTTTGAAAAGTTGAAAACAGGGGTTATCGATATCGAATGTGGCTCCACTACTTTTACTTGGAAAAGAGAAAATGAAGTGGATTTTTCCGTTAGTTACTTTGCCGGTGGTACTCAATTGCTCACCCGCAAAGGTAGTAATCTTGATGACATCGGTAGCTTGGCAGGCAGACGCATTGGAGTGATTGCCAATACTACTAATGAATCGGTAATTAAAACCCAACAACCCGCCGCTATTTTGGTCAAAGTTAAAAATCGTGGCGAGGGTTTACAAAAACTAGAAGCGGGAGAAATTGATGGTTTTGCCAGTGATGGCATTACCCTAGAAGGTTTAAGGAAAAGTGCTAAAAATCCTAATAATTTAGCCATAGTTCCCTCCTATCCCTACGCCTACGAATCCTATGCCTGTACTTTACCCGAAAATGATTCTAAATGGCGCGATACAGTGAATTACACCTTATTAAAATTCATGGAAGGGATCGTTAGCGACCAACAACAAGCGGTGACAATTTATGAACGTTGGTTTGGTGAAGATGGTGTTGTTCCCTATTCCAGAGAAACTATTAATGATTATTTTCAAGGCATTGTCAACACCTACGAATGGATTCCTTTAACTGTATTTCCCTAAAATCAAGACCTTTTTAGGAACCGATTGAAAAAGGCAAGAGTCAAGGGGCAAAAGTATTGATTAATTTGTCTCCCTAAGACTCTTGTTGACCCTAATAAATCCTGTTTAAAAGGTATAGGAAAGCGGGAAAATGGGGAGAATGGAGCGGGTTTTTAAAGTTTGATTTGTTATTAATCAAGTTAATAAAGGTAAAAAATAAACCACCTCAACTGACTGAATGAAGGGGCGATTACGAGTTTTTTATTAATGTTTTTTAGGAGACTTTTGTGGTTTCCTTTTCTGAGGGGTTGGAGGGTTTTAGTTGGCACTTTAGGGTTATCTCCATACTTTCACCCGCATTATATCAAAATGATAATCATAGCTCCAAACAGGTAGATCTAATTCGATTGAGATGATAGCAGTCAAAGCATCAACAATAGTAATAGTTTGATCAGGAAATTGTTTAGCTTTTGCTATGGCTGCGAAATACTGATCTTCTGTCGGATTGATCAGATTAGCAGATTCTAAGCAATTTTGTGTGAAATGATTGGCTTGTTCAAATCCTAATCTATATAGAAGCAAGCTGTAAGTTTCTATATATACGGGGAAAGAGATAATAACTGTTAAATCTTCCGATTCTATGCGTCTTAGCTCTGCTTGCGCTCTACTATGATATTGATCACTGGTATCTATTGCTCCGTAAAGGGGGGTTGTGTCGGCAATAATCGCTTTCAAGATTTGAGCTTAAGGTAATTTATGGGACAGAGTAATTTCGGCTAAAACAGCGTCATGATTGATGGATGTGTCAGTATAGCCACTTCCTTTGGGTGCGGGAGATAAGTGAAAAGATTTTTTCGGTTTGGATAAATAGCCTTTCGCTATTAAAAATGATTCTATAGCCGTTTGTACTGTATCAGAAGAAGATACCTTATGCTCTTGATTGTAGGCGGCTAGAGCATTAATTATGGTGGTGGGTAGCTCAATCGTCACCTGTTGCATAACCAAAATCCTCTTGATTTAATTATGTCCCTATTATACAATAAACCCCCTCAACTGACTGAATGAAGGGGCATTAATTCTACTTTGGTAAGCAATTCAGCCTACTTTTGTGGTTTCGTTTTCTGATGTTTTGGATGATTTTAGTTTGCGTTTCAGGGTTGAAGCTGCACCTAATGCACCAAAGGAGCCAATAGCTAAAACTCCAGCGGTTGAGGAGGGTTCAGGAACTAGCTTTAGGTTGCTAAGAGTAGCACACGGGGTCAAACACCCCATATAACTTTGACTAGCATCATCATAGAATGCCTGATAAGGATCAACAGTAGGAGGAGTGGTGTTCTTTTCATTAATCGTGTAAGCAAGTCCCCCTTGAGAGAAAAAGGCAGATGCTGTATTATGTCCCGGGTTTGCAACACCATTTGGATTAAATAGATTATCGTTTAGGGCAGCGAATGGACCAATCTGAGTTGTGCCTGGAGCTAATAGACCAATTATTGGACCACTCTCTGGAGCGGCAAATGGACTTGTACCTTGAGTTCCAGTTATGGATGTAACTCTATATCCAGTAAAGCCTGATTCAGTGGTCAAAAAATCCTCCGTGATCAATGTGGCATTAACTGGTGTGGGATTGGCAGCAGAGGGAAAATCTATATCGAAACGAAAATTAAATGTCAAAGCCGAAGCAGGATTTACTCCAAAGCCAATCATTGTAGTCGTTGCAGCCGCTCCAAGAGCTAAGGCTAAAGTCCAATTTTTCATTTTTTACTCCTGAGTAGTGTTTTTTGTGTGTAAGTTTGTAGTCTTAGCTTTGAGGCTATTAGCCTACTTTTGTCGTTTCTTTGCTAGGTCAGGCAACACCTTAACCAAACTACAAGGGGATACAACGGGATCATACACATTCCCCCCCCATAACTGTATCAAAATATACAATTAATAAATCTTTACATTTCTCTCCCTAGCTTAGGGATTCACAGGGGAAGGAGTCTCAGGTGTTTTCCCCTGTTTTACCCCTTCTCAAGCGACCTATTGCCTTCCGTGAGGGATTGTGGCGCGGTATGTCGGATTTGCTGCTTAATTATTGGGAATTAATGAAATCTTGAGGATGAACGATGGTAATATTGGGAATAGGGATAAAGTCATCAGGATTAAAGGTTAATAAATGGGTAATGTTAGAAGCTTTCATGACAGCAAGAAGCCTAATATCATGAGTGCGTTTTCCTTTAATGTTGTAGATGGTGACTAATTGAAACCAAAGGGGAAAAATATCCGGCGTTTCTGCAATTAATGTAAAGTTATCTAATAAATCATTGACATAATTTGTAGCTTGTGCTGGAGTCCAACCTAAACCATTAACATCAAGGGGTCGGGTTGCAACTACCCAAAATTCAATTAAAACTTGAGGAATAATAACACATTCATTAGCTGTTTCGACGATTTGAGTAATTACATTATTAGCAAGAGAATAAGTTGCTGAAGACGTATCAGCCGCCCGAAGCAAAATGTTAGTATCCAGTAAATATTGAGTCATTAGTCTTCATACATAGTGTCACGGTGTAAAGCTTCATCAGGTAAATTCGCACTTGTTTTAGGAAGTTTAGCGATTACTTTCTGCCATTTTTGAGCTTTTTCCTGGGGAGTGAGACTATAATCTGGGGAAGGGAGGGAAATTCTTGAGGTGAGAGATTCGGTGAAGGATAACACTTCTTGTTGTTTTTCTAAGGGAAGTTTTCTTAGGTTTTTAATGATAACTTGTTCAATGTTCATTTGACTTAGACTAATAGGCAACCATATCAATCATATCTCATGCCGCAATTTCTCTATATTTAATAAATCTTTACATTCCTCTCCCTAACTAGCGATTAAGATTTTGGGTCTTTTTGATTGTACCGATAGCGATCGCCACCCTCGCCGCTAGGTCAGGCAACACCCCAACCCAAGGGAAAAATGTGACGAGAACAGCTTACACAACACCTATTCTTTGGGGAATCTATCTTGAGAATGATTTGAAATATGCTAACTTGGAAGATTATCACGATCGCATCTAGTCAGTACCATGAGTGAAATTAGCATCGGGGGAAAAGTCCGTCTGATTGCCATTCCCCCTTACCTGAAAACCGCCGATCCCATGCCTATGTTACGGCCGCCGGATCTGCTCAATATTGACGATATAGGCACGGTGATTGATCGCCGGCCGGGGGGTTATTGGGGTGTAAAATTCGATCGAGGCTCATTTCTGCTCGATAGCAAATATTTAGAGGTCATTTAAACCAGTTAAGTGCATCGCAGTCAAGACAACTTTTAACCAAGGTAAAACTATCGGTCATTGGCTGCCAGAAACTGCCTGCTTAGATGATTAAATCTCTCAGACAAAAAATTATACCCAGTAAATCAGTCTAGTTATATCCAAGTGATCGGTAATCCAGAATAATAACCTAAATTTATGGAACTAGGCTCTGTTTCCCAATCTAAAACCTGTTCCACACGCTGATAAATTGCCGCCGCTTCCTCACTAGAATTGCCGATACAAGTTAACCCTAATTTACCAAATTCTGACAGCGCACCCATGAGATGAAAAACCGTTCCCGTTTTACTGCTACTATCAAAATGTAAGTGATGTTTAGCAATAATATCCATTAAATCATCGGGAAGTAAACCTTTGTATTGGGGTTTGTGGAGATTATCGGAGGCAATATAATACTTTTCTTGGTGAGGTTGACTGAAAAATAATCCAGTTTCTCGATCATATTTACCATTAGTTAAAAGTTTCAAAGTCATAAAAGGATGGGTGGTTCCTCCTTTTCGCAGATTAATTTCGATCGCCTGTAGATCCCAGACTAAAGTTTCTGGATTTTTCACAGCGACGAAATCAACTCCATAGCGTTCAATTGCTCCCTTGGCTGCCAGAATTTCCCCTATTTTTAGACCTAATTCCTGTAATTGCAGGCGATAATTTTCATCAGAGGGAAAATGGCAACCTAGATAAATTTGACCATCGGGACCCCCTAAAATTTGATCGTGAGTGGAAAGAATCTTCACTTCTCCCGTGGGTGTAATATAACCTTGCACACTCGGCGATCGCTTTTCTTCTCCTTCAATAAAAGCCTCGACAATTCCCCCTAATTCAGCAATTTTGCCAGAAAAACTGTCCCAATTTTCATCCCTTGCTTGAAAACTCATCTTGTCTAATAGTTTAGCCAAGAGATTCATTTTCTCGCTTAAATCTAGGCTGTTACTATCAACAATTTCCCCTAAAGGACGTAAATCTAAAACTGCATTTCCTTCTCCCGATAACCCCTCATTTAACTTCACTACCATGCGTTTTAGTTGCGGTTGACGGGACCACAAACTAGCAGCTTCGTATAACAAATCTTTGACCGTATTTACCTGTAAACTACCGTCAGGATGGGGAATATTGCCTTGACCAAAAATCTCGCGACTGCCACTTTTAGAACCCCAATACAATAAATCTGGACTACAGGCAAATAAAGGAATATCTAATTGTAAAGACAATTCTCGCTCTAAATTAGTAGAATTAAAACAAACCATATAGGCCCGATCTCGACGCAACGCTTGCCGGATTCTTGCTACTAAGCGCGGTCTGTCCAGAATTTTTTGGGTTAAAGGTTGAAAAGAGTTATCGTGAGTTGTCAGTAATAACAGACGATTATTAGCATGGGAAAAAGGAATCCCAGGCAACAATTGCAGGTAATAATCAATCACCATCCGCGAAAGTGGCTGCGCTGTTACATAGATTAAACGAGTTTTCGGGTGTCGCAATCGAATCAGAGAAAATAATAATCTTTCTTCGTAATGTAAAAACCCCGCCACTTTTTGACCGACTCTCTGATCGATACTAAAAGAAGGGATAACTAGGATATCATAATCGCATTCATCCGATTCGAGAACGTTTTCTCCCTGCCAAATCTCTTTTAATTTTTCTTGTAATTCTTGATACCGCAGCCGCTTTTCTAGCATCAAATCTCTATCTAACAGCATGGTTTGTCCCACCTCTGGGGTTGCAGATACCTGTATCTTATCGATTTTGAGAGCCTGTCGTCTCCAGTGTCTTTCTTTTCTTAATATTCCCCTGTGATCATTGCCATTAAAAAGGGATACAGTGGACTCTGTATCCCTTTTAATCACCTGAGATTGGCTTTAACCTAGCGGGTGGAATAAGAGATCGGGATAAAAGCGATTGAATTCGATTAAAATCCCGGCAGTGAAAGTCAGCAGCGCCATAATTAACACGGGTGCGGACGAGAGAAATTTAGTAAGTCCTTCCATCTGAGTTCTCCTAGGGAATAAAAAGTCAAGGGTTTGACACAAAAATTAACGAGGGGAAACGGTAATTTCCGAATCCTTAACGGTTAATTTACCGGAAGTGGCTTCTTGTAAAGCCGCCAAGGGCCAGAGAAAACCCGTTAACATTTTGCTGAGAGCGAGGGGAACATCGATGATGATTTCCTTCATTTCGGCATCTTTGTCGTCGCGCACGGCGATTAAATAGGCCCGACCAACCCAACCGATCCAACCGGTAATGTACAGGAATAGGATGCTAGGGATAAAGAAATCGCCCATGTGGTCCCAACGACCATCAACAATTAGGTGTGGATAGCCTTCCGGTCCACAGAGAGCTTGGGAGTAGATTTGAGCGCGTTTGGCTCCCGATTCGGGGTCGGGAGTGGTGTTGCGGAAACTCTTCGCTTTTTGTAGGAAAGCGGGATTTTCGCTACAAGGGGTCAGATTGGACAAATCAGCCGACGCTGGAGCGGCAAAGGTGAACCAGAGGGATAGCACCAGGGCCAGAGCGAACAATTTTCGCATAAATTGTTTCCTTTTGTTACGAAATATGAAGTTCTTTGTTCAAAAAGCGAACAATTTGATCGTACACGGAAAAAATCTTACTCCGATGAGGGGTACGAGTAAAGTTTCTATTACAAAACTATACGCAACGCTTCAGACCCCGATGATATGAACCACCACTTGTCTTTGGTGACGACTCTGACGATGTTCCCAGAGATAGATACCTTGCCAGATGCCTAAAACTAATTTACCCCTAGCGATCGGGATTTGTTCCGATGTTCGGGTTAGGACCGAGCGAATGTGAGCGGGCATATCGTCTGGCCCTTCGGTAGAGTGATAGTAGAGACTGCTATCTTCCGGGACTAACTTGGCGAAGAAATTGGCCAAATCGGTGAGAACATCGGGATCGGCATTTTCTTGGATCAGCAAGGAAGCGGAGGTGTGACAGACAAATATACTGCATAATCCCGTCGTTATGCCCGATTCGGCTACGATCGCTTCTATGGGGGCAGTAAGACGATGGAAATTCTTGGGACTGGTGGTAATCGTCAGGGATTTTTGATATTGACGCATGGCAACCGAATCAGGGAGAAATGGGGGTGGGGGGGATTGTCCTGGAGAGCAAAGGTTGTCCCGCTTGCAAGAGATCGTGAAGGTTCACCACTGCCCCGATAACAGCGATCGCTGGGGCTTCAAAGCCGGTGGCTTCAATCTGGTCCATAATCGTGCTGAAAGTACCGATTAACTGCTGTTGTTGCGGTGTTGTTCCCCAGCGAATCAGGGCGATCGGTGTTTCTGGACTTCTGCCGGCCTTGGTTAACTCGCCGATAATATAGGGTAAATTATGCACACCCATGTAAACGACAATTGTTTCCGCACCATGGGCGATCGCTGACCAGTTAACTTGAGGACGATATTTACCCGCCATCTCGTGGCCGGTGACGAAGGTAACGGAAGAACTATAATTGCGATGGGTGAGGGGAATACCAGCGTAGGCAGGCACGGCAATTCCTGAAGTGATCCCCGGCACGATCTCGACGCTAATTCCGGCCGCAATCAGATCAAGCATTTCTTCACCCCCGCGACCAAAAACAAAGGGATCACCTCCCTTGAGACGAACAACCACGGCATTAGTCTGGGCCTTTTGGATCAGTAAATCGGTGATTTCCTCCTGTACCAGAGAATGACGACCGCGACGCTTACCCCCATGGATTTGTTCGGCCTTGGGGTTAATCATGGCTAGAATCGAGGGGCTGACTAGGGCATCATAGAGGACAACATCGGCATTTTCTAAGAGAACTTTCGCTTTTAAGGTCAACAAACCGGGATCCCCGGGACCCGCACCGACGAGATAGACCTTACCGCAACTTTCTGATTGATTCATAGATACTGGGGAGAAAATTCTTGCTTCGATCGAATGCGCTTGATCCCTACTTTATTGTGACTGGGGCAAAATTTGGTATTTTTAGCTACAGTCACTCGGCGATCATGCGCTTTCTTCATGAAGAATTATGATCTTAACATTACTTAACCTTTAATCTAGCGATCACTCTGATCCTAAATCTTGTCTATAGAAATTCTTGGAGCTATGAGGTACAATAGAAAGCAAATAGACAAATAATAGAACTCGCCAGCTTCCTATGAGACCCTATTCCGTAGATTTTCGCCAAAAAATTATCGATGTCTGGAAGAAAGAAAAAATTTCCATTCGAGGACTAGCCCAGAGATTTGACGTGGCTAAAAGCTTTATTCAGAAGTTATTGAAGCAATATAAAGAAACAGGAGATATCCGTCCTCGTCCGCAAGGGGGAAGTCCGCCAACCAAGTTAAATAGTGAACAACTGATAATTTTAATAGAAATCATCGAAGCTAACAATGATGCAACTCTCGAAGAATTATCAGAATTACTGTATGAAAAGACACAGGTGAAAGTCAGTAGAGCCACCCTGGGGCGGCTGACGCAAAAACTCAATTACAGTTTCAAAAAAAAACACTACACGCGGCGGAAAAAGAAAGTGACAGGGTAGAGCAAAAAAGAGTAGAATACTGGTCACAAGTGCGGGAAATTGAGGCATCAAAACTAATTTTTATCGATGAATCGGGGGTAAATTTAGCCCTTTTGAGACTCTATGCTAGAGCCTTAATTGCCCAAAGAGATAGAGAAAGAAAACCACAAAAAAGAGGAAGAAATATTTCAATAATTAGTGCTATAAGCTTAGAAAAAGTTGTCGCATTAGTCAATATATAAACGAAATAATATTCAAGGCTCATTTAATAAAGATTCTAGGATTTCGGGTGTTAATCCTCTAGCTTCGGATCGATTGCTAATTTCGTCCATCAGCTTACCAAGAAAGTCGCTATCGTCTTCACCTGGCTTTCTCATCAACAGATCAATAAAAATCCGAACACGCTCTTTTTCTTCAGAGGATGCGGATTGATCGGCTGCCGCTGTTTTGGGACTGACTTCGATCAAAATTTTGCTCATATTCTTAAGGCTCATTCTTGCTATGCTTCGGGGGGTTGTTTGACTAATTCGAGTGCTTGTTCATTGCTTAAGGTTAAGTTCCGCATAGTCCATTTTTAATTTAATTATAACCAGCTAATTATGTCTTAATCAATATCAATTTAATATCCTTGCCATCACACCAGAACCTACGGAGGAGCTGATTACCCTTCCTTTTTATCATAAAGACTCCTTCGATCGAGTATCGCGGGATCAACAGGATTTCAAGATTCTTCATCCGCAACGGGATCGATCACGAGTGCTTTAAATTCTGAGGCAGAAATTATAGTTGTCGATCCTAAATTATCTACTTCTTCAAAGTCTTTATCACCTGTGATCAAAAAGTCAGCATCACTTGTCATCACACAAGCTAGAAATTTAGCATCCGATCGATCTCTAGGGAAATCAACGGTGCTGTGAACATCAATTAATCTAGGAACTGTATCGAAAATCCTATACCATTCTCTTATCAATCCTTCCGACAGCTTAAACTTAGGACGGCTGACAACATCTTTATATTCAGTTAAAATAGCTTCGGAAACAATCCATTCGATTTTATTAGACTCGATCACGAATTGTATAACCGTTCTCGGCAACCTTCCTTTTAAAATTGCCGAAACTAGAATATTCGTATCGATCACGACTTTCATTCGCCTCTCCGATAGGCTTCAATTTCTGCGGCGATATCTTCTTCGGTAATATCCTGAACGCCGGGTAAGGATTGAGTTTTATCAAAGAGTTCTTTAACTTTTTGGCTTAAAGTCTGACGGTTTTGTTTGTCCGCTAAATTTAACAAAGCGTCTTTTAATAAATCTTCAACGCTGTTATAGTTTCCTGTCGCTAATTGAGAGTTAATTAATTGTTCTAATTCGGGATTTAAGGTAATATTCATGGTAAAATACACTCTGTAAATTCGGTGGATATTATGATGGTTCGTGAACGATTTCATCGATAAATTCTTCTTTTTCTTCTTCCGTCATGGTATCCCAATCATAGCCGCGTTCTTTGGCTACGATTCGAGCTTTGTCAATGGCGTAGTTAGACAAGGATTCCCATCGGTCCGACTGACTGAGGATGAGAATTTTATAAACTTCCTGTTTCTGGTCTTCGGGGAGTTGTTTGACTAATTCGATCACTTGTTCGTTGCTTAAGGTTAAGTTCGGCATAGGTCGCTTCTAGACACCAGCATGATTAATCAGTTTAACACGAGTCTCTAGCCGGCTCGTGGGTGGGGGGACTGATCGCTAACGGGAAAAGTCATGATCTAGAAATTCTTGAATCGTTAAAATTGGGATTTCTCGAAATGGATTTAAAACTAATAGATCAGAATCGCCGCTTACAATACAGGTAGCTTGACCATCGATCGCTAGTTCTAAATACTGATTATTTTTCTCATCTCTGCAAACCTTGATTTTCTCTCGAATCACGACAATTTCCTCGGTTCTTTCTATCGCCGTTATAAATAGCCGCCTTTTTGCTGAGGAGGCATATCTATCGAATTTGGGACGATTGAAAACAGTGATCAATTCTAACAAAGTAGATTCGGGCATTAAAAGCTTGCCGATATTTTGGGCTTTGTCTAATGCCTGACGAGCTTTACCGTTTTTAGAGAGAAGCGCACTTACTAAAACGTTGGTATCGAAAACGAAATAGTATTCAAGGCTCATTTAATAAAGATTCTAGGATTTCGGGTGTTAATCCTCTAGCTTCCGCCTCATCACTAATTTCGTCCATTAGTTTTCTCAAGAAATCGATATCGCTGTTAACTGGCTTTCTAATTAGCAAATCGACAAGAACCCGGACGCGTTCTTGTTCCTCCGGGGATGCGGATTGATAGACTTCTGCCGCTTCGGGACTGACTTCGATCGAAATTTTGCTCATAGTATTAAGGCTCATTCTTGCTGTGCTTTGGGGAGTTGTTTGAATAAGTCGATAACTTGTTCGTTGCTTAAGGTTAAGTTCGGCATAGGTCAATTCTAGACACCAGCATGATTAATCAGTTTAACACCAGTCCTTAATGGAGAAGGTTTTCGGTTCGCCTACACCTTCCGGGGTTCGATCGGTTAGAATCGAGAAATTATCGGCCTAGAAAGTCCTTTCATCTTCGCGCTTGCCGTAAAATTATGATTGTCTCTCTCCAAGAAGCTCAAGCCAAACTGCCCGAACTGATATACAATCTCAAACCGGGAGAAGAATTGTTGATTACCGATAATAATCTCCCACTAGCCAAATTAATCGGGCAAACCCCCACATCTCCCCAACGTCCGGGGCCTGGCCTATGTAAAGGAATGATTACCATCGTGGCCGATGATGAAGAACACTTACAAGACTTTGCGGAGTATCTGCATTGAAATGTCTAATCGATACCCATACTCTGCTTTGGTACACACTCAACGAATCCCCACTAAGTAGCGCCGCCCATCAACTAATTATTAACCAAAATAACGAAATATTAATCAGCCCAGCATCCTATTGGGAAATCGCCATCAAAATCAGTATCGGTAAACTCATTTTACATCAATCTTACAAAGATTTTATCGAGGTATGCCTTAATCAATATCAATTTAATATCCTTGCCATCACACCAGAACATACGGATGCGCTGATCACCCTTTCTTTTTATCATAAAGACCCCTTTGATCGCCTTCTGGTAGCTCAAGCCATTGTTGAAAATATTCCGATTATTAGTGTAGATACTATTTTAGATCGGTACGGTATTCAACGTCTTTGGTAGGGCGATCGTTTTTCTCAACCTATCGGAAAACTCGACACTATAACCCGTTTCTAATCCCTCGATTTGATGTTTTTCTACCAATGTCCCCACGTCTCCTGCGGATAATCTTGCTTCGCGAATATCTTTTAATAAAATCCCATTGAGTAAAGTTCATAATTCATGGTTATTATTTCGATCTAAAAAGTCCAAAAAGTCTTTTGCTTTCACGATCTGAATATTTTGATAT
>NZ_JAQMSY010000256.1:0-6023 GCF_028329095.1 Microcystis sp. CS-574 | reverse complement strand
TAATAAATATTGGCAGAAGATTAAAGATTAGTTATTATGACTAACTCTTTTGATTAGAAAAAGATAAACTTGAGAATCCTCGATCAAATTTATTGACTCAAAATCAGCTATACTTAATTTAAATGAAACAGCCCTACCTTAAAAAGGGGGGAGAAGAGTTCATAGTAGGGTGGGTTAGACGGCAACAATCTAGGCGTTAAAGTCAATCTAACAATCCGTCGTAACCCACCGCTTTAGTCCACCGAAAGGATATTTGATTTATGTTTGAAAATAAGATTGATCAGGTTTTACACGCGTTAAAGGAGATGTTGGGATGAAGAAATCTACTGTATTTCCGATATTACCTCTGGGTAAGATTTGTATCTTGCATAGTGGGGGAACTCCTCGCCGTAGCAACAATAAATATTATGGCGGTAATATACCTTGGGCAAAAATCGCAGATTTAGATACTGAAAATGGAATTGTTGTAGATACTGAAGAATACATAACAGTTGAAGGATTACAGGCTATCAATAATCGAATTTTCCCAAAAGGGAGTATTTTACTGGCAATGTATGGCTCTATTGGAAAATTAGCAATTGCAGGGCGTGATATATCATGTAATCAAGCAATTTTAGGAATACAAATTAAAGACAAAGAACATTTAGATATTAACTACTTAAGGCTATGGTTAACTAGCATAAAGGCTACTTTGGAGTTTCAAGGACGAGGAGTAACGCAACAGAATATATCCAAATCTATTGTCGAGAAACTAGAAATCCCCCTCCCACCCCTCGAAGAACAGCGAAGAATTGCGGCAATTTTAGATAAAGCAGATGGGGTGCGACGCAAGCGCAAAGAGGCAATTCGGTTGACTGAGGAGTTATTGCGATCAACTTTCCTAGAGATGTTCGGTGATCCTGTTACTAATCCGAAAGGGTGGGAGATTGTTAAACTAGGTAGTCTTGTTGTCGGCCAACTAAATAATGGCATTTTTAAGAAAAATCACGAATATGGTGGGGACACACCCGTTGTTTGGGTAAAGGAACTCTTTAGTGGTTACACTATCGATTGTTCTGAAAGTAGGACTTTAACGCCAACAGATGAAGAAGTGAAAAAGTTTGGATTAACAAAAGGTGATATTCTTTTTTGTCGATCTTCTTTAAATCGTGAGGGTATTGGCTTTAACAATGTTTTCGATGGCATGGATTTTTCAGCACTTTTTGAGTGTCACATTATTCGAGTCAGCCTGAACCAAAGAAAAGTTAATAGCATCTTTCTGAACTACCTTTTGCGTTTTCCTGGACTCAGGAAACAGATTATTGCTAAAGCAAATACAGTAACGATGTCCACCATTGGACAAAGTGAAATAAAGAAAATAGAATTTTATCTTCCTCCAAAGGAACTGCAAGATAAATTTGAGATTTTTTTGCGAAAAATTGCAACAAATCGAACGAAATTAGAAAATAAAGAATCCGAAAATCTCTTTAATTCCCTTTTACAAAGAGCATTTAGGGGGGAACTGTAGCCATGGCAGCCGGCGGATTACTGCCATAATCTTGTGGGAAATGCCATTAAAAAAGACCGTTAGACAATTAACCAAGATTCCTATCATCTCACACTGTCACTAGGGAAAACCCTAGATAAAATAACCGAACTTGCTGTTTTTTTATATAACTGTTAAACAATAACCAAGTAAAATATAGAGATAGCCAAAACTTTGGGAATAATAAAGTTATAGACTGGGGAGCGCAATATGGACTCAAACTTCTCCTTCCTGCGAGATCAATTCCCGACAATCTACGATCATGCCAGCCAAGCGGAGGGATTAGTTTTCAGCAACCCCCGGGCCAGTTGCTTCTATACCCGTTTTGTCCTAGAACAAATGGTCTGCTGGCTCTATGAAAACGACCCCTACCTGCAACCGCCCCGGGAAAGTAACCTAGGCGCTCTCATCCACGAGCAAACCTTTAAAGATAACCTTAAACCAGGACTTTTCGGCAAAATTCGCACCATCCACAAAGTCGGCAACAACGCCGCCCACCATACCAGCCCCATCAGTGAACGGGACTCCCTGCACCTGATCGAGGAACTATTTCATCTCACCTACTGGCTGGTGCGCTACTATGGGCAGAATGGGCGAAAATTGGGCGATATTAGCTTCGATCGCCAGAAGATACCCCCGGCCGCACCCCCCGCTCCCAAACAACTGCAAGACCTGGAAAAACGCCTGTCCCAAAGCGATGCCCTGCGCCAATTGGCCGAAGCAAAACAGCGCCAAACCGAGGCCGAACTCGCGGCCGCTAGGGCCGAACGGGATGCCCTCCTCGCCCAAAATCGAGCGATCGCTGACCAGCACGACTACAACGAAGCCGACACCCGCCGCTACCTGATCGATGTACTACTCCAAGAGGCCGGCTGGGATACCAAAGCAGCCAACGTCACCGAGTTCGAGCTGCAGGGGATGCCCATCCAAAAGCCCGGAGATACCGGACGCGGTTTCGCCGATTATGTACTATGGGGTGACGACGGCAAACCCCTCGCCCTCGTGGAGGCAAAACGCAGCAGCAAAAGCGCCGACAGCGGCCAACAGCAGGCCAAACTCTACGCCGACTCCTTAGAAAAAAACTACAACCAACGCCCCGTTATTTTCTACAGCAACGGCTATGAAACCTATCTCTGGGATGATCTCGCCTATCCCCCCCGTCCCGTCCTCGGTTTCCTGCGAAAAACCGAGCTAGAACGACTAATTTTCCGCCGTTCCCACCGTAAACGCCTCAGGGACACCGCCATTAACGAGGATATCGTCGGCCGTCCCTACCAGAAAGAGGCCATCCGCCGCATTACCGAAACTTTTGAAGAAAAGTGCGCCCGTAAGTCCCTGTTGGTTATGGCCACCGGAACCGGCAAAACCCGAACTGCGATCGCATTGGTGGAACTGCTCAAGAGCGCCAATTGGGTAAACCGAGTCCTGTTTCTGGCCGATCGCAATGCCCTATTAAAGCAAGCCTATCGAGCCTTTCAGCGGCATCTACCCAGCGTTACCGTCCTGGATCTGACCCGCAGCAAGGACGTGACGGGGGCTAACGTCATCTTCTCCACCTATCAAACCATGCTCAACGCCATCGATCGCATGGATGCAGAGGGGCGAATCTTTGGGGTGGGTTATTTTGACCTAGTGATCGTCGATGAGGCCCATCGCTCCATTTATCGGAAATACGGCGAAATATTCGATTATTTTGATGCCCTGCTGGTGGGGCTAACTGCCACGCCGCGCTCGGAAATAGACCGGGACACCTACCGCATTTTCCAGCTACCCCAGGGCGTGCCTACCTTCGCCTACGAGTTAAATGATGCCGTTAGGGATGGCCACCTCGTCCCCCCCAAGGGCGTTACTGTGCCGTTTAAGTTTCTGCGTACTGGGGTTAAATACAGTGAGCTAACCCCACAGGAGCGGCTAGACTACGAGGAGAAGTTCCGGGACGAGGAAAGCGGCGAACTACCGCAGGCAATTAACGCAGCTGCCTTTAATCAATGGTTGTTCAATATCGACACCGTGGATCAAGCATTAGAATTATTGATGCAACGGGGGCTAAAGGTCAACAGTGGCGATCGATTGGGTAAAACGATTATTTTTGCCCGTAATCACCGACACGCCCAATGTATCTGCGATCGCTTTAACAGTAACTATCCTCACTACAAAGGCCATTTCGCCAAAATTATTGACAGTCACGACAATTACGCCCAGAGTCTGCTCGATGACTTCAGCGAAGCCAACAAAGAACCGATTTTGGCCGTCTCGGTGGATATGCTCGATACCGGCGTAGATGTGCCGGAAGTGGTCAATTTGGTCTTTTTTAAGCCCGTATTCTCCCGGGTGAAGTTCAATCAGATGATCGGGCGCGGGACCCGTCTCTGTCAGGATTTGTTTGGGCCTGGCAACCATAAAACCGAGTTTCTGGTCTTCGACCTCTGCAGTAATTTCGAGTATTTCGAGCAGGATATCGATGAAACAAGCCAGAAAATACCCGAAAGCCTCACCAGTCGCCTAGTTAAACATCGCCTCGAGTTGGCAACCCGTCTCGCTCCCGCCAAGCAAAGCGCAACACCTAGAGCGAGAGAGCAGTCCTCTACTTACAAAGTCGATCGGGCCGGCGACCTATACACGAGTTTGCTCGATGCACTCCATCAACACATCGCCACCATGCCCCGGGATAATTTCCTCGTGCGTCGTCGCTTGCCGCAGGTGGAGACCTTTAGTCAGCGTCAGCGTTGGAACAACCTGAGTCAGGAGGACGCGGCCACCATTGCCGACTCCTTGGCCGGTTTACCCAATAGTCTGCCCAATGAGGATCCCCTGGCCAAGGAGTTTGATCTTCTCTGTGTGAAACTGCAATTAGCCATTCTCAAGGCCGACCGTAGTTATGAGCGATTGCGGGACAAAGTGCGGGATATTCTCGGTCAACTGGAGACTAAGCCCGATATCCCGATGATTAAGGGACAATTAGACTTTATTCGCGAGGTGCAGGACGAAAGCTGGTGGACCGGCGCAACGCCGTCAATGGTGGAGGGGATTCGGGTGCGTGTCCGGGATCTGGTCAAGTTTATCGATCGCCAAAAGCAGCAGATCGTGATCACCGATTTTGTCGATGAGATGGGGGAGGTGCAGATTGTCGATATTCCCACCCATCAGACCGTTTTTAGTCGCGAACAGTATCGCCGGAAAGTGGAGGCCTATATCCGTGAGCATCAGGATCACCTTGCGATCGCTAAGTTGCGGCGCAATCTCCCCCTAACGGAGACGGATTTATCTGCCCTAGAGGAGATGCTATTTTCGGCCGCAGAAATTGAGAGCCGTCAGCGTTTTGAGGAGGTTTTTGGCCAGACAAAAAGCCTCAAGCTTCTGATCCTGGAAATCGTCGGACTTGATCCCGCAGGGATCCGCGTAGCGGCACGCCAGGCGGCTAAACAAGCTTTTGCCTGTTATTTGCAGGGGACAAACTTCTCGGCCAATCAAATCCGTTTTATCGAAAATATCATCGATATGCTCGCTAAAAACGGAGTTATCAATCCGGGGGCGCTCTACGAGCCTCCCTTTACTGATAACCATCCCGAAGGGCTAGATGGGATGTTTAATGATCAGGAAGCTGATCGGATCGTCTCGATTGTGCGATCGTTTAACCAGTCCGTTGATGCGGTTTAAGAACAAGCGCGGATGAAGAAATAAAAGCATGAAAACTGACACGATTTTTTATCAACTCTTTCAATCATTCCCCTCTATCTTCTTTGAATTAATTCAACTCCCCATCACCGAAGCCAATAACTACCGCTTTGACTCAGTGGAAGTCAAACAACTTTCCTTTCGTCTTGATGGAGTCTTTCTACCTCAAAATAATAACCCCCAGACTCCTATCTACTTCTGTGAGGTACAATTTCAAGAGGATGAGGCTTGTTATCAGCGCTTTTTCACCGAAATATTCTTATATCTCAGTAAAACCGACTTAACCAATGATTGGCGGGGTGTGATTGTCTATCCTAACCCTCAAGTAGAAACCAATCAAGTTCAACGCTATCGGGAACTCCTCAACTCCGAGCGAGTCAGACGGATTTATCTGAATGAATTAGAAAACATTCCTCAAACTTCGATTGGTTTAGCTACAGTCCAATTAATCACCCTATCTAAAGCAAAAGCGATTGATAGCACCCGAAAATTAATCCAAAGAGTGAGAGAAGAATTAACCCCCGACCAAAAACCCCAAGAACTCTTACAATTAATAGAGACGATTCTCGTTTATAAGTTACCGCTTCTCAATCGTCGGGAGATAGAAACTATGTTTAGTTTAGATGAATTAAAACAAACTCAGTATTTTCAAGATGTGCGCGAGGAAGCGCGTCAGGAAGGTCGTCAGGAAGGTCGTCAGGAAGGCAGACTAAACAAAGCACTAGAGGCTGTTCCTCGTTTGTTAGCTTTAGGGTTAAGCGTTGAGCAAGTCGCATCCGCCTTAGAATTAGAGGTTGAACAGGTTAGAGCTATACAAAACGGG
>NZ_JAQMSY010000018.1:5000-20011 GCF_028329095.1 Microcystis sp. CS-574 | reverse complement strand
TCAGAGACGGTTTTATTAGTGGGATTGATCACAAACTGACGACCACATTCTTTACATTGACGTTTGGGTTTTCCATTATGAATAGAACCATTCTTGATCCTATGGTGAGAACCACAATTAGGACAGGGGAACGGAGGTGAACTAGGGGGGGGTACTTTGTTCGGTGCTAGACTGATATTTCAGTAAGCCAGACAGGAGCCAGAAAAAGAGATTTATCAGAAAAGTCATGATCAAGCTAGAGGTTTAAAGACTGATCGGGTTCCAATTATTTTTATTAATAAATATTTTACACAATTCATACCAGGTAAGCAAGAGAGCTACGCCACTACTACCGAATCATTACCGGTCTAGATTTTTGACTTCAATTTCTGTTGATTGATTCCTGGTCGAACAGTCCACTCGCCTCAGTTTTCCAATAATTCCTATTTTTTCATAATTAGGGGTTTCAAGACCCCCCTAGCTGGTGCCGAGAAAACCTTCACCAGCTAAGTATTTTTACTCAAGTCTCTGGAGGGGACAGCTTATGTGACAGTTGAGGGTGCGGAATGTGGGTTTGATTCTTCCACCTCAGCGGCCGACCCCGCTTGATTGTAAAGATTTGTTTAGCTTAACCAGAGGTTGATAGTGCGTAGGCTAAGATGAATTGCAAATGGATTCAAAATGAATTTCAAATGAATTCAAGATGAACCAATCTGGTGAACTGTCGTATTTTAATCATGGAGTTGCCATTTTGTGAGTAAGAAATGGTTCGCGGATAACAGTTTGTCGATCGGGCGGACTCCTCTAGTGCGCCTTAATCGAATCGTTGGCAACAATCACGCCACGGTTCTGGCCAAGATTGAAGGTCGCAATCCGGCCTATTCGGTCAAATGTCGTATTGGTGCGGCCATGATCTGGGATGCGGAACAACGGGGACTATTGGGGCCGGGCAAAGAACTGGTGGAACCCACCAGTGGCAATACAGGCATCGCCCTAGCCTTTGTAGCCGCCGCTAAGGGGATTCCCCTGACCCTGACTATGCCTGAAACCATGAGCTTGGAGCGGCGCAAACTGTTGCTCGCTTATGGAGCCAATCTGGTGTTAACAGAAGGGACTAAGGGAATGACCGGAGCAGTGGCAAAGGCAGAAGAAATTGCTGCGTCTAATCCCGATCGCTATGTGTTGTTGCAACAGTTCCGCAATGCTGCCAATCCCCGCATCCATGAGGAAACCACCGGCCCCGAAATTTGGCAGGACACAGACGGGGCGATCGATATTCTCGTGTCGGGTGTGGGAACGGGCGGAACCATTACGGGAGTTTCGCGCTATATCAAAAAAACCCAAGGAAAACCGATTTTATCGGTAGCGGTGGAGCCAGAAGCCAGCCCCATACTATCCCAAGCCCGGGCAGGTCAGCCCTTAAAGTCTGGCCCTCACAAAATTCAGGGCATTGGGGCGGGGTTTGTTCCCGAAGTTCTAGATTTATCCCTCGTGGATGGGATTGAAACCGTTTCCAACGAAGAGGCCATTCTTTATGCCCAACGGTTGGCCAAGGAAGAAGGGATTATCTCCGGCATTTCCTGCGGTGCCGCCGTCGCCGTCGCCGCTCGTTTGGCACAACAACCCGAACACCAAGGCAAAACCATTGTCGTGATTTTGCCAGATTCCGGAGAACGGTATTTGAGTTCCATCCTGTTCCAGGGGGTATTTAATGAGCAAGGGTTAGTGGCATGACGAGCGAGCATCCGAGCAGTTCTGGCGCTCTCTCCCAACCCACCTTGTCCTTGGATCTCGATGAAATTATCGCTCAATTGTCCAAACCTCGTGGCGAGTCGTTCCACAGTTGGTCTCAATCACGAAGCCATTTCCCCTTGCCCTCCCGTGAGGCCTTATTTCGGATTGTCGATCGACTGCGTGCCGTTCTTTTTCCCTATCACTTTGGCAATCCCGATTTAGGCGAAACATCCAGCCGCTATTTTATCGGTCATACGCTCAATGAAGTCTTGCAACTGCTGCATCACCAGGTTTGTCGCGAACAGTGGTTGCTGGGGTCGCAGTTGCACTGGTCGTCAGACCAGATTGAGAAGCACGCCCAAGGAACGGTACAAGCCTTTGCCACTCAATTACCCCATCTGAAAGCTCTACTGGAAACGGATATCACGGCGGCCTATCGAGGTGATCCGGCGGCCAGAAATTTAGATGAAGTATTGTTTTGTTACCCCGGGGTAACGGCAATCACTTATCACCGCATTGCCCATGCCCTGTATCGGTTGGACTCGCCCCTGTTGGCGCGGATTATCAGTGAAATTGGTCATTCCTTAACGGGGATTGACATTCACCCCGGGGCCTCGATCGGCAATAGCTTCTTTATCGATCATGGGACGGGGGTGGTAATTGGGGCCACCACGGTGATTGGCGATCGCGTGCGCCTTTACCAAGCGGTCACGCTCGGGGCGAAAAGTTTTCCCCGGGACGAATCGGGCAGTTTAATCAAAGGTCAACCCCGTCATCCGATTATTGAAGATGATGTGGTGATTTACTCAGGTGCAACGATTCTCGGTCGGGTAACTATCGGTCGGGGCGCCACCATCGGTGGAAATGTTTGGTTAACCCGCAGTGTGCCGCCGGGGGGTTTTGTCTCCCAGGCGCAACTACGACAGGAAATGTTTGATGACGGCTCGGGAATTTGAGGGGCTGTCCGGGCTGTGAATGTTCGGCCATAACAGTCGCTTTGTTACTTTTTTTTTTGAATTGGAGGATTTAACTCAATGACCTATACCCAAGATCATGAATTGCAACTGGCTTTGGGAGATGCTGCCGCTCGGCAGTTGGCCAATGCCACAAAGACCGTTCCTCAGTTATTGACCATTTCACCCCGGTGGTTCGTTCGCCTCTTGCATTGGCTACCCGTTGAAGCGGGGATTTATCGTCTCAATAAAGTCAGGGATGCCTCCCGGGTTGAGGTGGCCTGCTCTGAACGAGATGAGCGGGAGCTGCCCGAAACCTTTGTGGATTACGAAGAGACCCCCCGGGAGTATTTCTTGAGTGCGGTGAATACGGTACTGGATGTTCACACTCGCGTGTCCGATCTCTACAGCAGTCCCCACGATCAGATCCATGAACAATTGCGCCTGACGATTGAAACGCTGAAGGAACGTCAAGAAAATGAGTTGATCAACAACCATGAGTACGGATTGCTCAACAATATTGTTGATTCCCAGAAAGTGCAACCTCGCAATGGTGCGCCCACGCCGGACGATTTGGATGAGTTGCTGGTGAAGGTGTGGAAAGAACCGGCATTTTTCCTCGCCCATCCTAAAGCGATTGCGGCCTTTGGCCGAGAAGCAACCCGACGGGGTGTACCCCCTGCTACGGTGTCATTATTTGGCTCTCAGTTTATTACCTGGCGGGGCGTGCCTTTGATTCCTTCCGATAAGTTGGCTGTGAATGAACAAGGCAAAACCAATATTTTGTTATTGCGGGTAGGAGAAAGCCGTCAAGGGGTGGTCGGTCTCTATCAGCCCAATTTACCCGGTCAACAGGGAGTTGGCTTATCGGTGCGATTTATGGGGATTAGTCGCAAGGCGATCGCCTCTTACCTGGTCTCCCTCTACTGTTCGTTGGCAGTGTTGACCGACGACGCAGCGGCCGTACTGGAGAACGTTGATGTCAACCAATACCACATCTACGACTATGACTAACCCCGAACTGATCCCTGAAAAGGCGGGGGGGAATCTACCCTCTGTATCCCCGCCCACCACTGCCCCAACTGAGGTCGAGAACATTTCTCTTAACCCCTTATTTCAACCTGACCTTCTTGAGCATCTCGCCCAGACGATAATTCAAGAACTACAACGGCACGACCTTGGAGCGTCGCGGGCCAAGGGGTTGAGTCCAGACCGGGATGATCTGGTGCCATCCACCCCCGCAACTTCCCCAGCTGCTGTGGGCGAACGGCCCACAGTTCCCTTGGCTGTACCCTTAGCAACCCCCTCTTTCTACTTCATTGAGGAGTTAGAAACAAAAATCCCCGACCTTCCGGCGGTAGTGGCCAAGCCTGAACAGCTTGTTCAAGTCCCAGCGATCGATCCCCTTTTTGTCCCCCATGCCAGCGGGCGAAGCGTTCAACGACCCAGCTTCTTTGATGTTCATACCGTTCGCCTGGATTTTCCTATCCTGCAAGAACGGGTGAATGGCAAACCGCTGATCTGGTTCGACAATGCCGCAACAACTCAAAAGCCCCAAGCAGTCATCGATCGCCTCGTTCATTTCTACAGCCATGAAAATTCCAATGTGCATCGTGCCGCCCATGAATTAGCGGCCCGTTCCACAGATGCTTACGAAGCGGCCAGAGAAACGGTACGCCGTTTTCTCAATGCCTCATCTGCTAACGAAATCATTTTCGTGCGGGGAACAACGGAAGGCATTAATCTGGTGGCAAAAAGCTGGGGACAACAAACCCTGCAAGCGGGGGATGAGATTGTCCTCACCCATCTAGAACACCATGCCAATATTGTGCCTTGGCAGCAACTAGCCGCCCAAACGGGAGCAAAATTGCGGGTTGTCCCCGTCGATGACCACGGGCAGATTTTACTGGCAGAGTACCAACAATTACTCAACTCCCGCACAAAACTGGTGGCTTTTTCCCATGTTTCCAATGCCTTGGGAACCATTACCCCCGCCAAACAAATCATTGACTTGGCCCATCGGGTCGGGGCCAAAGTCTTGTTAGATGGCGCTCAATCGGTTTCCCACATTCCGATCGATGTTCAACAATTAGGGTGTGATTGGTTCGTCTTTTCCGGGCATAAAGTCTTTGGTCCCACAGGGATCGGGGTACTTTATGGTCAAGAAGACCTGTTGAATGCCACGGTTCCCTGGCAAAGCGGCGGCAACATGATCGTGGATGTGACGTTTGAGCGTACCGTGTATCAGGCGGCGCCCACTCGTTTTGAGGCTGGAACGGGCAATATTGCCGATGCCGTTGGCTTAGGGACGGCCTTGGATTATGTTCAGCAGATTGGTTTGACCACCATTGCCAATTATGAGCATGAACTTCTGGAGTACGCCACTGCGGGACTGACAACCATCCCGGGCCTGCGTTTGATTGGGACGGCAGCCGATAAGGCCGGCGTGCTTTCCTTTGTGCTAGAGGGATTTGATGTGGAAGTGATTGGACAAGCCCTGAATCGGGAAGGGATTGCCGTGCGGGCAGGCCATCACTGCGCTCAACCTATTCTGCGACGCTTTGGTCTCGAGGCAACGGTGCGCCCTTCCTTGGCTTTCTACAATACTAAAGCCGAGGTGGATGCGCTGGTGGCTGCGTTGGAACGTTTCCAACGCCAATAAACTGACGGTCATGGGTGGGGCAGCTTGTACACCTATTCCAGTTCTCCCTAAACTGCCACCTATTTAAAATGTATAGGAGGGTGGGGAGCGGGTTCTTCAAGTTGGATTGGGAGTTAATTATCTTATTAAAAACGGATTGGTCTGACTTTCCTAAAGAGGCAAAAGGGGGAATAAATAATCAGTTTTTAATAACCAGATTTAGTATAATTAGAACCACTTACTTAGGGTAATCTATTTTCTTCTCCCTTCTGTGTCACCTAAAAATAACTACCATGTCCGATTCTCCTGAATCTATCCGCAATACTAGCGTCAGCGATCAAGCTACTAATAATGATGCTCTCGGATTTGAGCCTTATGTAATAGCGATCGCTGAATTTTTGTTGCATGAGCAGACACAACCACCCCTAACTTTATCGGTTGAGGGAGAGTGGGGTAGTGGCAAGTCTTCTTTTATGAAAATGTTAGAGGAATATTTACGAAAAAAAGGAGGTCAGACGGTTTGGTTTAATGCTTGGCGACACGATAAGGCGGAGTCGGTATGGGCGGCTTTTGCACTGTCTTTTATTAAGCAGATTTCTACGCCCAAAAATTGGCGAGATTTGCCTCGAATTATCCTAGGATACTTTAAATTACAATTATTGCGTTTTAACTTAGAAAAAGGCTTATTTGAATTAATTAAAGCTTTACCATTAATAATTTTTGTGATTTGTGCCTCAATTGCCATTCCTTTTATTTTAATCATTTATGGAGTTGAAGGAATTAACGAATTAATCAGAGCAACAACCTCTCAAGATGTTTTTTGGAGCAAAATTAATTCAGTTGTTAAGTTATTATTTACTGCGGTCGGTTTAACCTTATCAGGAGCAGGTATTTTCGCTGGTATTAAGAGTTTATTGAGAAATTTTCAAAGGTTACTACAAAACCCCAAAAACAACCTAATTAAATATATAGAAGCCCCAGATTATAAAAAACAATCGGCATTTGTAGAAGAATTTCATGAAGATTTTGCTAAAATTGTCGATGCTTATATTGGCAATGATCGGGTATATGTATTTATTGACGATTTAGATCGTTGTGAACATCCAAAATCAGCGGACTTGATGCAAGCGATTAACTTGATGATTGCTGATGATCCTTCAGTGGTGTTTATTTTAGGAATGGACAGAGAAAAAGTAGCCGCTAGTTTAGCTGTCAAATACGAAAATATTCTCAAGTATTTACCGTCGGAAACCACAGAAATTGATCCTGATATTTTAGCGAGACGTAGTGCTAATAAAGGGTTAGCTTATGGTTATACCTTTATTGAAAAGTTTGTCCAGCTTCCCTTTTTAGTTCCCCAACCATCCCAGTCAGATTTTGAGCGTTTTTTGACTCAGCTTGCTACTTCAACTCCTCCCAATTTACAGCCAGCTAAACCTCATTTTACATTTTTTCAGTCATTCTGGGGTAAGTTTAAGTTAGCTTTACCCCGGAGAAATAATTCGCAAAAGCATCTCACTTCCCCAACAAGTAATCAGACAAGTGATTTAAACAACTCGTCTCCAGATAATCCTTCGATAGAATCCAAACAAACCGAAAAAGAGAAAGCACGAGCAGCTGTAATTAAGCGATTAGAGCGAGAGCGGAATGTCATTATGATGGTGGCTCCTGCATTGGATTACAATCCGCGACGGATTAAACAATTTATCAATGTCTTTCGTCTCAAGGTTTATATCGCTAATGAAACTGGTTTATTTTTTGAGAAGCGAGATGAGAATGATTATTTGTTAGAGCCTTCTTTGACTTTTGAAAAGTTAGGCAAATTTACTGCGATTAGTTTAAAATGGCCATTGTTATTATCAGATTTGGAAAATGATAAGCAAATTTTAGCAAAATTAGAAGAATTTGCACTAGATGAAGAAAAAAACAAAGAATATGAAGAGTCGATTCGCTATTGGGGTAGTCATACTAAGCTTAAAGCTTTAATGGCTTACGGTTATGAAAAATCGGCAGCTAACTCTAAATTTAGCTTGGCAGAGGTAAATGTTGATAAATTATTACAAGTATCACCCAAGGTAATTCGGTTACCTTATCAATCGCTTGTTTATACAGCTAGTGGGCCTATTCAACGAAAACAAATTTCCCAAGATATTACCTCATTACCTCCAGACTTTAACCTAGAAATGGTGGATATACCCGCTGGTAAATTTAACATGGGTTCTAATGAGTATGACCAGGAAAAACCGATACATGAAGTAATTATGCCAGCATTTCAGATAGGCAAATATCCTATCACCCAAGCACAGTATCAAGCAGTGATGGGAACCAATCCTTCCAGGTTTTCAGAAAATCCCCAGAACCCGGTAGAAATCATTAATTGGTTTGATGCTCAAGCTTTTTGTGAAAAACTGAGCAAGTTAACGGGAAAAAACTACCGTTTGCCTACAGAAGCAGAATGGGAATATGCCTGTCGCGCCGGTACAGAAACCCGATTTAGTTTTAGCGATGATGAAGATCAACTAGGAGATTATGCTTGGTTTAGTGGTAATTCAAATAATACAACCCATCCTGTTGGGGAAAAGCGACCTAATCCTTGGGGAATCTATGATATGCACGGCAATGTTTGGGAATGGTGTGCTGATCAACATCATGAAAGTTATGCAAGCAAACCAGACAATATTAAAGAAAATGGCAGTATTCCATGGACAGATAACAATATAACTAATGCGCCATCAAAAATACGGCGTGGCGGTTCGTGGTGCCGCGACCCTTTGGTCTGTAGTTCAGCGTATCGAGGCAAATGGTTTGCCGATGTTCGCCTCAAGGATTTCGGTTTTCGTGTTGTGTGCGATCTCCCCCAATCAGTTAACTGTTAACTTTTATCAGTTGGAAGCCACCATTGGCGCAATAATATTATTGTAGGGGCCAATTGCATTCGCCCTCTTTGAATAACTTTTGCTGCTCACCTATAGGTGAGGGAAAGTCACAAATAGGAGATGCAGCCGATAATTTTCTGGAAATATAGTCTTTAAACCCTTGTCTGGCAAAACTACAAGGAATAATCAGCACTAATTATCACACAAAATCGAGGAGAGCCATAGGGCGAGCCTGAGAATGGAGATCGCTGTAGTTAGCCATCACCGCTTTTTATGGTTACTTTAATGTTAGAATCGAATCACTTCTTTTAGGTTTTGCTATGCGTGCGATTGAAACCACTGGTATCCTCAATACTCAAGGACAAATTCAACTTGATCATCCTATTCCCCAAGAAAAAGATCGGTTTGTACGCGTCATTCTTTTGATGTCGGAGGATGAACTGAACGAAAAAAACTGGCTAGATGCCGTTTCCCATAACCCTAGCTTTGCTTTTCTGCAAGATCCCGAAGAAGATATTTATACCCTTAACGATGGACAACCTGTAACTAATGAAGGGTAAAATTGTATTAATTCAATTTCCCTTCGACGATTTATCTTCCAGTAAGGTTCGTCCTGCTTATTGCCTAACCAATCAAATTGGAGGCTATCAACATAACCCATGCCGCACAGGATTGTAATGAATATAATCACAGTGTAAAGATTCAATCTTGTAAATTGCGTTACCCAACCTACCTTTTTTCTCTGAATTATGATTTTTATAAAAACTCAACATTTTTATACATATAATCAGGCTCTAAACATTCCCAAATTAAAACTAAATTACTAATAATTTTGCCAATAGATTGACGTTGATGTGAATAAATAATCCCCCAATGCTCTAATCCCATTGAAGACAAAACCAGAAAATCATCATCAAAAGTAAAAATGACTCGGCCTTGCGATAAAGCATAAGCTAATTGTTCCTAATCGGAAGACCCCATCAGTCCTTTTTCTGGAGAAGTTGTAACATCAATCCCTCGCATTCTTAAACCTTTAGCGATCGCATTAGAGACGCTTTCATCTAGGTGAAACTTAAGCTTATTGGCCATTATTTCCCTTTAAAAGTTTTTCGACCAATGAAGGTTTATCCCCTTGTAACTGTTTAGCAAAATTTTCGCTGGATTCAATATCTTGGCGAATTTCTTCTCGATGATCATGGTAATAAGCTAAAGCTGCATAAACATCAGCTAAAGTAATCGTTGGATAATTATAAACAATTTCATCAGGACACATCGCCATTCTTTCATGCCAAATAACAATGTCTTGTACCTTAATACGATGTCCAGCAATACGAGGTTTACCGCCACAAACACCGGGTGTTACTTCAATATGCTGTTTAAGCACTAAAGATGACATAATAACTCATTTACTCTACTTCTAGATATCCTAGCATTTTTCTTGAAAAAACGCAACCACCGATCTTTTAGGATACGTTACCTAACGTGCCTTTTAATGTGAAACATTTTAGACATTTTCATATTATTATCCGTTACGCTATGCTAACATATTCTACTGTTACTGCTACAATTGGCTCCAAAGACCACTATAACCAACTAAAACCATGACTCAAGCCACTTTTGCAGAAATACTAGAAGCAACCGAACAACTTCCCCCAGAAGATCAAGAACAACTGATTCACATTTTAAAAAAGTGAAAGACATTAACGAGGCTCAACAATACCTCAACAACTAATGGAAAGTATTCCGGCATGATTAAAATAAATTAAGGTCATCTGGCCGCAGTCAGTTTTAACCGACTGAAAATATTACTTGGTTTGAGGAGCTTTTTAAATTGACAGACGAGCGCGTTTATTGGTTAGCATGGTCAAGTATTGCTGGAGTTGGGTCAATTTCCCTGAAGCGACTCTATCAGCATTTTGGCAGTGTCGCTGTGGCCTGGAATGCCTCCGATTCTGCGATCGCAGAAGGGGCGGGATTTGGCAAAAAGTTAATGGTAGCGGTACGGGAAGGGCGATCGCAAATTGACCCAGAAGCTCTTTTCGCCGAACATATCCAGAAAAACCCCCTTTTTTGGACTCCTAGCGACCCAGAATATCCCCGCTTTCTCTGGGAAATTCCCAGTCCTCCCCCCTTACTTTACTATCAAGGAAAGGTCAATTTAGAGGAAAATCAGGGAAATATCCCCACCGTCGCCATTGTGGGTACTCGTAACCCCACGGATCACGGCCGGCGCTGGGCGCGGCGCTTAAGTACCCTTTTGGCCCAACAGGGATTTACTATTGTTTCTGGTATGGCCGAAGGAATTGATGGCGAGGCACACCAAAGCTGTTTAAAAGCGGGGGGAAGAACGATTGCCGTCTTGGGAACGGGGGTCGATGTGGTTTATCCTAGTCGTCATCGGCAGCTACACGCGGACATCCAAAAGCAGGGTTTAGTCATTAGTGAACATCCTGCGGCAACTCAACCGAATAAAGCTCATTTTCCCAGTCGTAATCGCATTATCGCCGGTTTAAGTCGCGCGACTATTGTTATCGAGGCCCCCGAAAGGTCAGGCTCCCTGATTACGGCCAGTTATGCCAACGAATTTGGCGGCGATATCTATGCTTTACCCAATTCTCCCGATATTGCCACCGCTAGGGGTTGTTTACAACTGATTCATCAGGGAGCGGAAATTATCGTTTCTGAGGAGAAATTACTACAAATGTTGGGGGCAATTCCCACCGCGAACCAATCCGCACCGGTTAATCTCTCCCCTTCACTCCCTCCAGACACATCCCCGGTCGTTAATGCTGCTCCTCCAGCGAATCTAGAACCCAGACTAGAACAAGTGTATCAGTTATTTGACAGAGATGCCCTGTTGTTTGACATTATTGTTGAAAAAATGCAAATCCCCACCTCAGAAGTGGCGGGGATCCTATTGGAATTAGAATTAATCGGTTTAGTGACTCAGTTACCCGGTATGCGTTACCAGAAAACCTAGTTAACCCCCAAATGCTTATTTAGGGTATTAGCTAAAGTGGTTTTCGGTGCAGCCCCGACCACTAGATCAACTTTCTGACCCCTTTTGAGGATCATTCGGTTTCAGGAGTTTATTTAGGGTGGTAGCTAAAGTGGTTTTCGGTACAGCCCCGACCACCATATCAACTTTTTGACCTCCTTTGAAGATCATCAGAGTAGGAATACTGCGAATCCCATACTGACTAGCGATATTGGGGTTTTCGTCGGTGTTGAGTTTCACCACCTTGACTTGCCCTAGGAACATTTCGGCAATTTCTCCGACAACGGGAGCCACCATTCGACAGGGGCCGCACCAAGGAGCCCAGAAATCCACTAGGACAAGGTTGGCACTATCTAAAACTTCATCTTTAAAGGTGGCATCTGTAACGGCAGTAACCTCTGACATACTTAAGAAATCCTCTAGTAATCACGGTTATCTAGAATACGCAAAAATTCCATTCTAGAGATTCGTGGTGCGATGTTGACATTCCACTGGTGAAAAGGACGAGAACTAGCTCTAAATCCACTATAGAGGCCTTAACTTGCATCAGAGGTAGCTTCTTGGATTAATTTCACAAGGGGTATTCTTCTATTTTATAACCCTAGAGGCTCTATTTTGACTTTTTTTTGATAAAGTTTTGTAATATTGCCCGAGTCAGGGATGGGTGATCACAGCCGGATAAAATTTTCTTGAAGAAAAACCCGAAAAGTCAGCGATTTTATCTAGACTTAACCTGAGTTTGATTATGATCGCCATAGGCCACCTCCTAATTGAGCTTTTCTATGAAAATTCTGGTCTTAAATGCGGGATCGAGCAGTCAAAAAAGTTGTTTATACGATTTAGATATTCTCCCCTCCCATCCTCCCCAACCAATTTGGGCAGCGGGGATCGATTGGACAGTTAACCCTGATTACGCGGTTTTAACGGTAAAAGCTCAGGGAATTAAACAGGAAATTAATCTTTCTAGTCAGGATCGTCCGGCAGGAATTGCTCGGATGTTAGATACCTTAGTCACTGGCGAAACTAAGGTAGTAGCCAACCTCGCAGACATTAGTATAGTCGGTCATCGAGTTGTCCATGGTGGCACGGAATATTCCCAGGCAACTATGATCACTCCCCAAGTCAAAGAAACGATTAAAAAGCTGATTCCCCTGGCTCCTAGTCATAATCCCGCTCATTTAGAAGGAATTGAAGCGATCGAGCAAGTTTTCGGCGATGTTCCTCAAGTAGCAGTGTTTGACACCGCTTTTCATCGTTCTATCCCTCCCGAATCTTCTCTTTATCCCATTCCCTACCAATGGAGTGAACTGGGAATCCGTCGCTATGGTTTTCATGGCACCAGTCATCAGTACTGCTCCCAACGAGCCGCCGAATTGTTAGGAAAACCCCTGGAATCCTTGAAAATGGTGATCTGTCATCTGGGCAATGGTGCTTCCCTATCGGCAGTCAAGGGGGGTAAAAGTATCGATACTACTATGGGATTTACTCCCCTAGAGGGATTGATGATGGGAACCCGCAGCGGTTCGATCGATCCAGGGATTCTGATTTATCTAGAGCGAGAATATCAATATAATCCCGATAGTTTAAATAGTTTACTCAATAAAGAATCGGGTTTAAAGGGAATTTCGGGTATTTCTGGGGATATGCGGGCAATTACCACGGCGATGGCCGAAGGCAACCAGAGGGCAAAATTAGCATTTGAGATGTATATTCATCGTCTGAAAAGTTTAATCGGATCGATGATTGCTTCTCTGGAGGGGTTGGATGTCTTGGTATTTACGGCAGGAATCGGCGAAAATTCAGCTTTAGTACGGGAAAAAGCCAGTCAAGGCTGGTCTTTTTTGGGTTTAAAGTTAGATTTGGCTAAAAATGCCGCTCGTCCCCGGGATGAGGATATCGCCACCGACACATCTAAAGTACGCGTGATGGTAATTGCTACGGCGGAAGATTGGGCGATCGCACGAGAATGCTGGCATTTATCTCCATAGACCTTACCTTTGACCATTCTCTTTTGGTTGTTCCGTTGCGGGAATCTCTATAATCGGATGGTTGAGAGCAATCATCAAATGGTCTCCCTCTTGGCTAATACTGCTCGGACTGCTCGCCATTTGGGAGAGGGGATCATTGCGTCCCGAGACGAAGTAGGAGCCAACAGCGATCGCCATAGCGGTGAAAATCGCGCCACCATAAACATAATATTGCCGACGACGCTGACTATCGACTTTTCTGAACACCTGTTCTGCCAATCGGTCGCCGGCCATAGTAGCCGGTACGGGGATTTGCCTTAAATTAGTTTGTAATCCCAAGAGCTGCCGATAGAGTTTTTTAGCAGCAGCATCATAGTCCAACCAATGCTGAACTAGCTTCCTTTCCTCTACCGTTACTTCGTTATCAATATAGGCACTAATTAAATCGAAACGATGAGCTTCTTCGTTATCCTCATCTAAGAACAAAATATCCTCGGTTGCGGAGTTGCAATCGCTGTCATCGCGACGTAACAAAGACTTGATCCATTGAACGTCTTCGGGTTGATAATTATTCATGGTTGACCTCGACCAGAAGCGATCGGTATGCAATCACTTTTCACCAGCACGGAGCTAGTTAAATTTAACGACTCCTCACTTCGGCCGTTAGTGCCGAATCACCACAATATTCTTTAGCCTTCAGTAAAATAGGGCTGTAAAACAGATTGTAATTTAGCGCGAGCGCGAGCAATGCGAGATTTAACAGTTCCTAAAGAAACTCCCGTCATCTCGGCAATTTCTTCGTAGGCCATACCTTCAATTTCCCGGAGAATAATAGTTGTCCGAAAAGCTTCTGGCAAATCAGCGATCGCCGCTTGTAATTGATCGTAGAATTCGTGGGTGGTGAGATGTTCATCGGGACTGGGGTAATCGGACTCGATATCCCAATCGATTTCGCCATCTTCCACGCGTCGGGGAGCATCGAGGGAAATGGGGTGATTAACCCGCTTGCGTTTCCGCAATTCGTCGTAAAAAAGATTAGTAGCAATGCGACTTAACCAACCGCGGAACTTGAGGGGTTCATGGAGACGGTTAATATTGCGATAGACGCGAATCCAGACCTCTTGAGCCAAATCAGCGCGATCTTGCCAATCGGGAGCCAAATGATAGAGTAATTTATCAACATGAGCCTGATAGCGCCGCAGCAGTTCCGCAAAAGCTGCCCGATCCGGCTGACACCCTTCCTGACAGCGTGCAATTAGATCGTAGTTGGAGAGTTTGTCAGGGGACACGGGGTTTTGAGACTTTTTGGCCTCAAGTGACCAAGATGCTGGAATCGATTGACTCATGGGATTTCCTCAAGGGTATAAGCTCCTCACTCAGAGGTTGAGGACGGGAGAAGTCAGTAAAGGTTCCCGAAAATAAATAATTTTTTTCCCATGTTTTGATTCTAACTGATCGAACCGAGTTCCTGGACTGAGATTTGATCGGGGCATTCAATGTTTGACCTTCTTGTTCGACTACGGGGCTGAAAACCTTACTAAGCAGTACTAAGCAGTTATTTCAGCCACTGCATCCCTATTTGATGCCTAAACAGTTCCCACCTATGAGAAACGCTGTCACCGCCATCGAGAGCTAATTAGAACAAAATTACTAGACAAAAACAACCCACCAGAAAAAGGGGAAATAGCTGAAAAGCTTACGTAGCAAGGGATAGAAAAAAGATCAAAAAATTTTGCCAAAAGGGGTTGACAAACCTGGGGAAGTTAGATACATTGGTAAATGCGCGGTTGAAGCAAAGCGAAAGCGAAGCGAAACAAACGACGCTGGAACCTAGACAAAACAATAGTTTGAAAGCCAAGCAAA
>NZ_JAQMSY010000018.1:0-2500 GCF_028329095.1 Microcystis sp. CS-574 | reverse complement strand
TGAACGTCTGACCGTGTGCCTGTTGAAGAATGAGCCGGCGACTTACAGGTTATGGCAGGTGAAGGGGGAAGACCCCACAGCCCCAGCGAAAGCGAGTCTGAATAGGGCGAAGCGTCATAATTTGTAGACCCGAACCCGGGTGATCTAACCATGGCCAGGATGAAGCTTGGGTAAAACCAAGTGGAGGTCCGAACCGACTAATGTTGAAAAATTAGCGGATGAGCTGTGGTTAGGGGTGAAATGCCAATCGAACTCGGAGCTAGCTGGTTCTCCCCGAAATGTGTTGAGGCGCAGCGGTAGTGGAAGTTTAGTCGGGGTAAAGCACTGTTTCGCCGCGGGCTGGGAGACCGGTACCAAGGCGAGGCAAACTCTGAATACGGCTAAAAAAACTACCAGTGAGACGGTGGGGGATAAGCTTCATCGTCAAGAGGGAAACAGCCCAGACCACCAGCTAAGGTCCCCAAATGATAACTAAGTGAGAAAGGAGGTGGGAGTGCATTGACAACCAGGAGGTTTGCCTAGAAGCAGCAACCCTTAAAAGAGTGCGTAATAGCTCACTGGTCAAGCGCTCCTGCGCCGAAAATGAACGGGCCTAAGTTATCTACCGAAGCTGTGGACTACATTGTAGTGGTAGGGGAGCGTTCTATAGGGGGTGAAGCAGTAGCGGCAAGCAGCTGTGGACTCTATAGAAGTGAGAATGTCGGCTTAAGTAGCGAAAATGTGGGTGAGAATCCCACACCCCGAAACCCCAAGGTTTCCTCCGCAAGGCTCGTCCGCGGAGGGTCAGTCAGGACCTAAGGCGAGGCTGAAAAGCGTAGTCGATGGACAACGGGTTAACATTCCCGTACCGATTAATGATTGTGCCGGAGAACGGAGAAGGTCAACGTCAGCTGGATGTTGGTTACCAGTGCAAGCAGTCGAGGCGATGAGAGGTGGCGAAAACACCAGGAGCTAAGACGCGAGTCCCACCTCCCACGGGAGGGAAGTGGCGTTGATCAAGCTTCCTAGAAAAGCCCGAACCACGTTAATCATTAATTGCCTGTACCCGAAACCGACACAGGTGGGGAAGTAGAGAATACTAAGGGGCGCGAGATAACTCTCTCTAAGGAACTCGGCAAAATGACCCCGTAACTTCGGGAGAAGGGGTACCCTCGCAAGAGGGTCGCAGTGAATAGGCCCAGGCGACTGTTTACCAAAAACACAGGTCTCCGCCAAGTCGTAAGACGCAGTATGGAGGCTGACGCCTGCCCAGTGCCGGAAGGTTAAGGAAGTTGGTCAGGAGTAATCTGAAGCTGACGACCGAAGCCCCGGTGAACGGCGGCCGTAACTATAACGGTCCTAAGGTAGCGAAATTCCTTGTCGGGTAAGTTCCGACCCGCACGAAAGGCGTAACGATCTGGGCACTGTCTCGGAGAGAGACTCGGCGAAATAGGATTGTCTGTGAAGATACGGACTACCTGCACCTGGACAGAAAGACCCTATGAAGCTTTACTGTAGCCTGGAATTGGCTTCGGGCTTCGCTTGCGCAGGATAGGTGGGAAGCGTTGAAACTCTCCTCGTGGGGAGGGTGGAGCTAACGGTGAGATACCACTCTGGCGAGGCTAGAATTCTAACCCTGACCCCTAATCGGGGCGGGAGACAGTTTCAGGTGGGCAGTTTGACTGGGGCGGTCGCCTCCTAAAAGGTAACGGAGGCGCGCAAAGGTTCCCTCGGTCCCGTTGGAAATGGGACGATAGAGTGCAAAAGCAGAAGGGAGCTTGACTGTGAGACCCACAAGTCGAACAGGGACGAAAGTCGGCTTTAGTGATCCGACGGCACCGCGTGGAAGGGCCGTCGCTCAACGGATAAAAGTTACTCTAGGGATAACAGGCTGATCTCCCCCAAGAGTTCACATCGACGGGGAGGTTTGGCACCTCGATGTCGGCTCATCGCAACCTGGGGCTGAAGTCGGTCCCAAGGGTTGGGCTGTTCGCCCATTAAAGCGGTACGTGAGCTGGGTTCAGAACGTCGTGAGACAGTTCGGTCCATATCCGGTGTAGGCGTAAGAGCATTGCGAGGAGCCTTCCTTAGTACGAGAGGACCGGGAAGGACGCACCGCTGGTGTACCTGTTATCGTGCCAACGGTAAACGCAGGGTAGCCATGTGCGGAGCGGATAACCGCTGAAAGCATCTAAGTGGGAAGCCCACCTCCAGATGATTGCTCTCATGGCATTAAGCCAGTAAGGTCTCGGGTAGACTACCCGTTGATAGGCTCTAGATGGAAGCTCGGTAACGAGTGCAGTCGAGGAGTACTAACCGACCGAGGGCTTGACCTGATTCTTCTTTCACCACTTTTTTCCTAGCTTTTGCAGTCTTGAGGGTTCTACCCTTCCTGGTGTCTTTAACGTGATGGCACCACTCCGATTCCATCCCGAACTCGGTTGTGAAACTTCACCGTGGCCAAGATACTTGTCGGGTTGCCGACCGGGACAATAGCTCGATGCCAGGATTATTCTTTCCT
>NZ_JAQMSY010000255.1:0-14638 GCF_028329095.1 Microcystis sp. CS-574 | reverse complement strand
CTCGCACACTGGGACTGATAACCTCCATACCAAATTGTTGTCCGAGAATCGTTTCCATTGAAGGAAGGGCCAGTCCTTCGGTAAAGCTGCCGAATTTGGCACCAAGTCCCCCAATTTGTTTGCCCAGTTCTTTGAGTTGTTTGTCAGTTTCTTTCTGTTGTTGGGCGTTTTCCTTCTGTTGTTGACTAACTTCCTTCAATAGTAGTTCAGTCTCCTTCTGTTGTTGACTGACTTCCTTGAGTTGTTTATCAGTTTCTTTTTGAGCGGCAGTTAATTCGGCTAAGAGTCGCCATACGTCTTCGGATGTGGTTGCCATAAATAATTGTTTCCTTCCGATCTAGTCTATTGTTATTTTAGTCAATCGCGCCGATACTTCCTAATTTTTAAGCTTCAATGCTCTCTTTTTTGTCAAGTACATCTTATACCATTTTAGATGAGCTTACCCTAGCAACCTTAAGCGAATACTACCGTGCGATTAGCGTAAACTAAAACGCGATTTTGCAAGTGTAAACGTACCGCTCGCGCTAACACCACCCTTTCTAAATCCTTACCTTGACGAATTAAATCTCCCACGGTATCGCGATGACTAACTCTGACCACATCCTGCTCGATAATTGGACCATGATCGAGATCGGCAGTGATATAATGGGCGGTGGCTCCAATAATTTTTACCCCTCGATCGTAGGCCCGTTGATAGGGATTAGCTCCCGCAAAAGCTGGTAAAAAAGAATGATGAATATTGATAATATTGGGAAAAAAGTTAATAAAATCTGGGCTGAGAACCTGCATATATTTAGCTAAAATCCCTAAATCTATCCGGTATTCCCGCAGTAACTCTAATTGTCTGGCTTCCTGTTCAATCTTGGTTTCGGCGGTAACGGGAAGATGATAAAAATCAATACCAAATTGATTGGCAACTGAGTGTAATTCTGGATGATTGCTAATAATTAAAGGAATTTCTGCCCTAATTTCTCCCGCCTGTTGTCGCCATAATAAATCGAGGAGACAATGATCCTGTTTTGTCACCCAAATAGCTAGACGCGGGACAGTATCGGAAAAATGTAAGGACCAACTAGCCTGCAAAGGTTTGGCAATAGCGGCGAAAGCTGGTTCGATCATCCCACGGGGTAAATTAAACCCCTCTAATTGCCATTCTATCCGCATCAGGAACAATCCTGCCGAAAAATCCGTGTGTTGGTCGGCGTGGATAATATTGCCGCCATTAGCGTAGATAAAATTAGCGATTTTCGCCACCAGACCAATCTGGTCGGGACAAGAAATTAACAAGGTTGCAGTGGTACCAGTCATAAATTATCGGCGGCAAGAATTGACTTTTTCTACCCCTAATTTATTACAATTTTAGGCACTTCGTCCCTTTGATACACAAAAAAGATCGTTTGTCAACAGCGATCGCCGATTAAATTTCTAGTTAAACTGATACAGTATTCTCTTGCTCAGAAGTGGCAAAATGCCGCTCGATTAGGGAGGGGACATCTTGGGGAGCTACCTGATTATAATGCTTTTTATCGGGCATAACCACCAGATTCGGGCCTTTTTTGCACTGTTTTAAACAGCCGGTTAATTTAATATTCACCGCTTCTCCCAGTCCTTTTTCCTCTAAACTACTCTCTAACCTTTGGCAGACTCTCGCACCGCCATTTTTCCAACAATCGGACTTCTGACAGATTAAGACGGTGGCTTTTTTCGCTTTTGCTGGGGTGACTTCTGGGGTTTTTTCGCCGGATAAATGCTCAATCCCTAGTACCCTCAGTTTTAATTTTCCCTTTTTTGAACAAAGACTACTTTCTCCCGTCACTTTTAGCCATGAGTGGAGAGCAATATTGAGAGGTATGTGGTCTCGCAGTGTTTTTTCAGGCTTAAACCAATATTCCCGTTTATCAACACTGATTCTCAGGTATTTTACCTTATATCCGTCCTTGAGGACAAAACCGAGGAATTGACCGACCACTTGAAAGGGAATCATGGTAGTTGCAGATTTTGACATACTTTCTCACTTTTTACTCTTAGATTGCTAATTTTTCTCAAGGATTATGCTTGCCAACAGGTTTCCAGCCAAGGGATTAAACAGCCTCGGGAGGCCTCCACCTGTCGCAGGACAATCCACAGCTATAAAAGTTGAGCGGAGGCATCAATGCGAACCGGCAAAAGCTGATGGAGCGAGCATTGACATTCAATGTTTAGGGCCTGCATCTGGTGGTAAACCTGCCAGGGATCCCAAGCACTAAGATTGAAGATTTTCTCACCTTTCGATGGCCATTTGTCTATACTCATGGGGCTTTTAATTGAGAACTATTAGCAATATAACTCTAGGCTGATGTTCTCAGTATAACCAACAACTGCAAATTATTATCAATAACTTGCAGAAAAAAAGTTATCCAGTAGCGGCGATCGGCTAAAATTTTGCTTGTCCGCTTTGCCGATCCCGGAATCGCTACCGCCTACAATTGTCAAAGGGATAAAAATGGAGATACCAAGATTTATTGACGAAAATTATGGATAAAAAAGCTCAAAAAACCGATAATTCAGCAGTTCTCTATTTTGATGGTGGTTCTCGCGGCAATCCGGGGAGAGCAGCCGGTGCAGCGGTAATAGTTTTAGCCGAGGGTAATTCCTTGACTACGAGTAGATATATGGAGATAGCCACTAATAACGAGGCTGAATACACAGGATTGATTATTGGATTGGAAAAAGCCCAAGAATTAGGCTTAAAAAGCCTAGAAATTCGGGGAGACAGTCAATTAGTCATCAATCAAGTTAAGGGAGACTGGAAGGTAAAAAGCGATAGTTTACGTCCCTTTTATCAGCGTGCTTGTCAATTAGTCACCCAATTCGATCGCATTAGCTGGCGCTGGATTGAACGAGCTAAAAATAGTGTGGCTGACGCTGCTGCCAATCATTGTATGGATGCGGCGAAAAAATCGCCAGAAAAACCCGAGGAAGGCGAAACTAACCTTGATATTCTGCTCCAATCCCTGAAACCAATCCTAAATACTGAAGAATTCGTTTTCTCTTCCCTCACAGCAACAGGACTGGAACAGCTACAATTAACCCCTATCTGCCAATTTCGGGAAGAGGAAGGAATAACGGTGATTATTCCCCGTCAGCAAGCCGATCGCAAGAATTTACAGTACAAATATATTTATAGACAAATTACTCTTTCTGTGCATTCTAGTTTAGCGGCGGTGGGATTTTTAGCGGTGATTAGTGAGAAACTGTCCGAAGCGGCAATTAGCGTCAATGTCATTTCTGGTTATTATCACGATCATTTATTTATCCCTAGGGATAGGGTGACAGAAGCGATGGCTATTCTCGAAGAAATTAGCCGCTCATAACAGTTATCAGTTATCAGTTATCAGTTAGCAGTTAGCAGATGTGAGTTTTCAATTCACTCATTACTGTTTACTGTTCACTGAAAAAACAGGATTTATTATTATTTGCTCTCCTCCGAGGAATTTTTCACCGTTTCTTCTAGGATAACTACCGGTTCTTTTTCCCGCTGCTGTGAGCGGATGATATCGATGGTACTTTTCAGCACACTAGCGATGGGAACTGCTATCAATAAACCGAGAATTCCTGCCACTTTGCCACCGATAAAAAGAGATAGAATAATCCAGACGGGATTAAGTCCGATCATACCTCCCATTAGCCGAGGGGCGATGACATTATCATTAATTTGACCGACAATAATAGTCAGGGTCAAAACTTTTAACCCTAACCAAAAATCTTGAAACATTAGTAGGGTACTAATGCCAATAATGGTAAAGGCACTGGCAAAAGGAATTAATGTAGTTAGACCGATCGCCACCCCGAATAATAGGGCATAATCGACCTTGAGAATGACAAAAACAAAAATTTGAGCCAGGCTGAGAATTCCCGCTAAAATGGTTTGACCAGCAAAATAGGTTTCAAAAGTTTGACGAATAATAGTTCTTAATTTGAGATTCCAGGGAGCAGGAATCCAGCTTAAAATTCCCTCCCAAATTTGTTCGCCATAGAGAACCAGAAAGACAGTTATAACCAGAACAAAGAGAATGTTTAGGATACTGTTGATAGTTCCCAGCACAAAGCTCAGTAATTGAGTGCTAAGAGTTTGTAAAACATTGGTTAGTCGTTCCGATAACTGGGTGATTGATTGCTCGATATAAATCGCATATTTCTGAGTTTTATCCCACTTTTCTAAATTTTGTATCTGTTCGGTTCCCGACTCGATCCACTGGGGCAAACTATTGATTAAACTGCTTAATTGTTCGACAATCTGGGGAATTAAAATTAAACCTAAAACGCTCAAAATTAATAGGGCAATTAAAAAGACAATAGCGATCGAACCACTGCGATTAACCCCGCGTCTTTGCAGTAGTTTGATGGGAACATCTAAGACAAAAGCTAGTAAACTAGCAGTGACAAAAATACTGACTAAGGGTTCTAGATAGCTAAATAATTGGAATAATAACCAACCATTGAGAAATAAAAGCGGAAAAACCAGACTTAGCCGCAACCAACGAGGTAGTTGCTTAAAAAGCTCTATCATTAATTTTGTCCTGAGAGAGTATTGATGTATGTAAAAAGAGACTTTTCTAACCAGAAATCCTCTTTCAATCTACCATCTCCTCGCCACTTTTTTGGTTCCAGTAACCCTGAAACTCTTATCTTAACTGTATGGAGCTAAGCGGATTCGAACCGCTGACCCCCTCAATGCCATTGAGGTGCTCTACCAACTGAGCTATAACCCCGCGAAGACCATTTTTGAATATAGCTTAAATAGAATTACTTTGTCAAGGGGTGACGAGAAAAAAATTTGTCCCTCACAATGCGATCGCTGATAAGACAATGGTGAAACAATCGCCTCCATTTAGACAGCAGCCGAAATTTGGGTTAAATAGGTTAAACAGTGGCCCATGAGGAAATAAACTACTAACATAGCCGCTGCCGCTGCTGCCACCAAGGTTCCCGCCAGCATCAAGGAAAACTCTTGCCTGTCGAACGCTTGCTGCATCAGATGCAATGACCAAGCCACAAGACCGAGGTCAAAGATGAGAATCGGAACTAACATATTTTAAATTTTGTTAACTTTCTTTTATTCTAATACATAATTTTCTGGAGGGATAATCGGAGGGAAGTTAAAAAAGGGATTTTTTGCTGGTTGCTCGATCGCGGCTGTCAGCCGTCAGCCATTGACTTTAAGTAATAGGTCTAAATTTTGCTCTTCTTGGTTTGCAGCCTGAAGAAATCCTTTTCTGGGGAAAAGCGACTCAATCACCAGATTAAGTTCTGTAAATCTTGCTCTCATTTTCCCTAGCTAACGCACGGGGACTTGGTGATTTTGCAGATAATTTTTGACCTCAGCGATAGTTAATTGACCATAATGGAGCAAAGAAGCCAATAAAGCCGCTTCTGCTCGGCCTTCCGTCAATGCTTCGTAAATATGCTGACAATTACCCGCTCCTCCAGAGGCAATCACAGGAATCTCCACCCTTTCTGCGATCGCTTTTGTCAAGGACAGATCGTAACCCGCTTGCGTGCCGTCAGCATCCATACTGGTAACTAACAACTCACCCGCCCCGCGTTTTTCCACTTCTTTGGCCCATAATAAAGCATCAATACCCGTATTTTCGCGTCCACCCCGAACATAAACCTCCCAACCGGGGTTATGCACATCCTTGCGTCTTCTAGCATCGATCGCCACCACAATACACTGTTTACCAAAGCGATCGCTGGCTCGATCAAGCAATTCCGGCTCGCGCACGGCAGCCGAGTTAATGCTGACTTTATCGGCCCCGGCTCTTAACAAATTTTTAATATTTTCTAAGGATTGGATGCCACCCCCCACGGTCAGAGGAATAAAAACCTGTTCCGCCGTGCGATAGACTACATCAATAATCGTGTCGCGATCTTCATGGGTAGCAGTAATATCAAGAAAAACCAACTCATCAGCCCCTGCCTGATTATACAAGCGAGCTAACTCCACGGGGTCGCCAGCATCCTGAAGATTGACAAAATTAACCCCTTTAACTACCCGACCTTTATTGACATCCAAACAAGGCAAAATCCGCTTCGCTAACATATCCTAGACTCTTGATTGTAACAATGGCCATCAAACGATCGCACAATTCCCCCCCGGCAGCCGAGGAAAATCTGCTCACTCCCAATCCCACTATAGAAGAAACGGAAAAAGCAGAAGCGCAGATTCGTCCACAATCCCTAGAGGATTATATCGGTCAACAGGACTTAAAGGCTAATCTAAAAGTCACCATCGCCGCGGCCAAAGCTAGACAAGAAGCGATCGATCATTTGCTCTTCTACGGACCGCCGGGGTTAGGCAAAACCACCATGGCTTTAATTTTAGCGGCTGAGATGGGAGTAAATTGCCGCATTACTGCCGCCCCCGCTTTAGAGCGTCCCCGGGACATTACCGGCATCCTGATCAATCTTCAACCCCGGGATATTCTTTTTATCGACGAAATTCATCGACTGAATCGGGTGACGGAGGAGTTATTATACCCAGCTATGGAGGATTATCGCCTAGATGTGACGATTGGTAAGGGTCAAGCAGCGAAAATTCGCAGTATTTCCCTGCCTCCCTTTACTTTAATCGGTGCTACTACCAAAGTTGGCTCTTTAACTGCGCCTTTACGCGATCGTTTTGGCATGATTCAACGTCTGCGTTTCTATACGGTCGAGGAATTGACAGCAATTATGCTCAGAAGTGCCACTATTTTTAATATTCCCATGACTGAAGCAGGTGCGATCGAAATTTCCCGTCGCAGTCGGGGAACTCCACGCATTGCCAATCGTTTATTAAAACGGGTGCGCGACTATGTGCAGGTGAAGGGAGAAACTATTATCACCCCCCAGTTAGCCGCTGAGGGATTAAATCAATTAAATGTGGATTCTATGGGTTTAGATTGGACCGATCGATTAGTATTAAAGACGATGATCGAACAGTTTCAAGGCAAACCCGTGGGATTGGAAGCGGTAGCGGCAGCCACGGGAGAAGATGCCAAGACGATTGAGGAGGTGTATGAGCCTTATTTATTACAAATAGGTTATCTTCATCGTACTCCCCGGGGCCGCGTAGTGACAGCGGCTGCCTATGAACATTTAGGTTTACTGGCGAAATTGCCGAAAAATAAGGATCGGAGTTTACCTTTGTTCGAGTTCTAGTTTTCTAGATAGGGTTGGCTGAATAAATCTAAAAACCTTGTTGGATTAAGACTTTTCGGGGGTAAAATTCACGGTTCTTCCGAACTTACACTGTAGAAAATTCCTCAAGCTCACTCTCTGCACAGCAATGCTCTAAAGTTGATAAATATCAATTTAATAAAAACTGAAAGCCTTAGTGTACAAGCTTTACAAGCATAAGTTGTTGATAGTTTTACATAACAGGTTCGGTAGAGCCAAATTCACACCCCACTTCCCCACTTCCCCACTTCCCCACACCCCACACCCTGCCTCTAGGAACAACTTTTTCAGCCAACCCTAATTACCAGCGTTTTAGCTCACTTGTGTCTTTAAATACTGCCTTGACTGCTTGAAATCACACAAGCCTTTATGTAAAGACCGTACGATCAAGATTGTAGTAAGTTACATTGTTGCCATTGCTTGCCGCTTCCAATCTAGACTGTATTGGGATTTGTCAGAGCTATGCAATAGTGAGCTTTTATAGTCAATGATTTTTTAAGTCTGTTAACGTCCTATGTCTGGCCTAAATAAAGAAAATCTTAAACTAGAAACTCTTACCCTGTTTCAAAAATACCAAAAAACAGGGGATAACAAGTTTCGGGATCAAATTATCCGGTTAAACCTAGGATTAGTCAGAAGGGAAGCTCATCATTGGGTCAATCAATGCCATGAAAATTACGAAGATTTAGTGCAGGTTGGCTGTATGGGACTAATTCGGGCGATCAAACGTTTTGACAGCAGCAAAGGTCATGCTTTTAGTTCCTTCGCTATTCCCTATATTCGTGGCGAGATTCAACACTATCTGCGCGATAAAGGTTACACAGTTCGCATTCCTCGTCGTTGGTTAGATTTAGGCAGACAAGCGACAAATATGCGTCGGGACTTCCAAACTATCCACAATCGTCAACCCAATGATACGGAAATCTCCCTCGCTTTAAATATTTCGATCGAAGAATGGCAAGAGGTAAAACTGGCTTTCCAAAACCGTGAACCTCTTAGTCTCGATGCGACGGTTAATAACGATGAAGATAATAACACCTGTTTAAAAGACATCGTTCCCGATCCCGGTTATCGCAGCTTTCAACTTTGTCAAGAGGATCGCATTCGTTTACAACAGGCACTGGCTCAATTAGAAGAGAAAACCCGTTATATTCTCGAATTTGTCTTCCTTAAAGATCTTACTCAACGGGAAACCGCCGAACAATTAGGCATTAGTATTGTTACCGTCTCCCGTCGGGTGAAAAAAGGTTTAGAAATGCTCAAGGAAACCATGCTCCAAGAGGCATTTTAGCCCAATTATCGGTTCTCATAGCAAGTCCGTTATTGACTCCCAATTCAACTTTAAAAACTCAGTTATGGATTTTTTCCCCTGCTCCGATGCTCCTCTCTCCCAGCTTATCTTGACTCCAATAGCAAGTAATTTAAAACCCCGGCTAAATATTCATACTGCTCGATCGAATTATAGTAGTGAGCAGAAATCCTCACAATTAATGATGCTTCTCCCCAGGGAATTATCGGCACTTCAATCTGATATTTTTCCCACAGTTGTCTGGATAAATCTTCTGCTATCCAAGCATAACTAGGAATTAGAATTGAGGACATCGATCCGATCATTGATTCTGGACAGGGATAATTGACCTGCAAGGCATGACAAAGCAAATTTCTGGCTTTTAAAACCAAATTATGATTCCTCGCCATCAGACCCAGTAAACCATCAATAGAGAGAGAATTTAAAAACTCGATCGCTTTTGGCACTGATAAATAAGCGCTGGGATCATCGGTTCCCATCCAAGCAAATTCTAACTGAAAACGGGAACGATCTTGTCGAGGAGAATTAGCCCCATGGCTAATAGTTAAAGGTCGAATTATTGCCTGTTTATCCCCGCGCACATAGAGAAAAGCAGCCCCCTTGGGACTACATAACCACTTATGACAATTAGCAGTATAATAGGTGGGATTAATTGCCCCGATATTAAGGGGTAAAAAACCTAAAGCATGAGCGCCATCGATGAGAGTATCAATACCCCGATTATTTAATTCTTGCACAATTTCTGCGATTGGCCAAATTAAGGCCGTGGGACTGGTGACATGATCTAAAACTACTAATTTTGTCCGAGGAGAAACAGATGCTAAAATTGCTTGACTAATTTCTAAAGGAGACTGTACAGGAAAGGGAATTTTAGCGATAATTACCTTTAAACCCCATCTTTTAGCTATATGTTTAACTGCATTAGCACAAGCATTATAGGTCTGATCGGTGATCAGAATTTCCTCATTTTCCTGAAAAGTTAAGGAATTTAACACCGCATTCACTGCTGTGGTTGCATTGGGAACAAAGACTAAATCATCGCTATTTACTCCCACTAAATCCGCTAATTTTTGCCTAGCAATATCTAATAAACCCTCTAATTCTCTCCCCAAAAATGCTAAGGGTTGCCTTTCCATTCGTTCCCGCAATTGTTGCTGATAATCCAAGACTATTCTAGGGGTTGCACCATAGGAACCATGGTTGAGAAAATAAATATTATCGGGAATTAACCAAGAGTTTTTAGACATATTGAATTAGTTTGATTTTATTGAGAACTAGAAAAAATAGCTGAAAAATTGCCTATTATATTCAGCTTTTAACTAGCTAGTATATTTATGATCGACAATTTCAGTGACAAAAGTTTCTCCATCCATGAGAGGATGATTTTCTGGAGATTGATATTTTCCCGTTTTCACTTTCTGTTGGAGATGTCGGTTCATAGGTATTATGACTATCTACTGAGAAAATCAGCTTGATCTTAATTTTAAGCTAAATATCGACAAAAAAAGCTCTCCAAGAAAAAGGAGAGAGAAGAGAACGAGTTAGAAAAAATTATTAATGTAACCATCCTTTCAGACGACGTGCGACTTGAGGACGACGTAATTTTCGCATCGCTTTAGTTTGAATTTGACGTACTCGTTCCCGAGATAAATTGAACATTCCCCCCACTTCCTCTAGGGTATAGGGTTGACTGGTAGCTAAACCATAACGGAGGGAGATAACATCTTTTTCCCGTTCGGTGAGAACATCACTTAAAACTGCGAAAATTTCTTGACGCATCATCATCTCATTCATTTTATCTTCGGGAAGTTGTAGATCATCATCTTCCAAAAGATCCACTAATTCCGTATCTTCTCCCTTCCCTACACGATGATTTAAAGAGAGAGATTGACGACGCAATTGTAATAATTGCCGCAATTGTTCGGGAGTTATTTCTAACGCTTCCGCAAGTTCCCGTTCATTGGGATTGCGCTGTAAATCTTGCTTGAGAATGCGCTGCGCTTTTTTGAGTTTATTGAGTTTTTCGACAATGTGAATCGGTAAACGAATTGTCCGCGCATCGTTAGCAATGGTGCGGGTGATTGCTTGTCGAATCCACCAATAAGCATAGGTAGAGAATTTATAACCTTTATTAGGATCGAATTTTTCGGCCGCACGGTTGAGTCCGATCGCACCTTCTTGAATTAAATCTAAGAAAGGAACCCCACGATTTAAATAGCGTTTAGCGATAGAAACCACCAAGCGCAAATTAGAACGAATCATCTTCCGTTTAGCTGTTCGTCCGCGATAAAGACGGTTTTCCAGTTGACGTTCATTATCTAATTGTAAAGCGATCGCCCATTCTGTTTTCGTCGGGGGACGATGTAAATTTTCTTGCAGTTTTTGGCGTACTTCTTCCGCTTCCATGAGAAACTTAACCGAGTAGGCTAATTCAATTTCTTCTTCCGCACTAAGTAGAGGATAACGAGCCATTTCTTTAAAAAATGCGCCAACAGTATCTTCATTGCTGCCTTTATCATATCCCGTTCCACTACTCCCACGGGTGTTTTTTAGGGTTTCTGGTAAAGATTCAGTCATATCCTCGTCAGTTCTTTCACCAAAATCCACGCTGTCCAGTTCTAAAGGATTTGTCTCCAGGGCAATGATTTGATTAAAATTATCATCAGCGGCTAGTTTAGAGATTTTCATAAGCAGTTATGGATGGAGTGGGGTTATAATAGGGGGGAAAAACTTAGTTTCTCCCAATGGGCTGATTGTTACATTGAATTTTCGGGGAGCAGATTTTTTAAACGTTTTCTTAATTAATGGCGGCCATTTCTGGGATATAATTAGGCGCTTCTGTGTGGATTGTTACAAATCGCTCAACCAGATAATCAGATTTTCTGGTGAATAGGGGAGACTTTCAGGGTTTTCACTTATACACTCTAACTAAGGTTTTTGGTATTTGACTAGGTAAAGATCACGCTTCTTAACAATCAAGATAGCAGTCAGCTTTTTATTACTATTCTTCGCTTTTTCTATTGAGAACCATTCTCACCTTTTGACTAGCTATGGTGCGATTTAATAGCCAATAGTCAATAATTATCATTTGGGAAGACTTCACTAGCTAAAAATCAAAATTTGTGAGCAAAAAAGCAATATTTAAACTGTTTTTAGAGAAAATTAACTGGTTTTATTCCCCTCAAGCTTTAAACTATAATTTAAATAACCCATTCTCCCCATCATCCCATCACCCCACTGACTATGCTCGATCGCCATGCTACTCTAACTGTAGCGGAACCTCGCACACCTTACCAATTAACCACAGCTGGACAACCGTGGTTAGAGGTTTTGGTCGATCGGCCTTATCCTAGAGATAGTCAAGAGGATCAGCAAATATTAACCTATAGTATCCCCCCGGATTTAACGGTAGAAATTGGCGATATTTTAAGCGTTCCCTTCGGTTCTCAGGTAATTGGGGGAATTGCTCTTAGATTTCTCGAAAATTTGCCCGCAGGACTGGAAGAAAATCAAATTCGTCCCGTGGAAGATGTGATAGCCAAGGGCTTTTTCCCCGATAATTATTGGCAGTTATTGACGAAAATCGCCCAATATTATGCAACGGATTTAATCACCGTTGTTCGCGTCGCTTTACCTACGGGTTTACTGCGAAGTTCCCAACGTCGCATCAGATTAAAACCAGCAGCGATTCCCCCCGGTGCCGAAGTTTTTTGTACTCCCCTCTCCCGTCAGATTTTATCCCTGCTCAAAAATCAAAAAGAAGGCGATTATTCGGCGAAATACCTGCAAGAAAAAGTAAAAAATGCCAATTACGGTATCCGAGACTTAGTTAAGCGCGGTTGGGTAGAAAGTTATCTAGAAGCACCCAAAAGTACCAATATTAAACAAAAAAAAGCCATTACCCTGCTAATAACCGACTTTCCTAGGGATTTAACCGAAAATCAGCGCAAAATTCTCGAAATTTTACGCCACCAGGGAGGAGAAATGTGGCTGCCAGAATTGGTAAAACTTGCGGGGACAAAACATTTTAAACCGCTGATTGACAAGGGTTATGTGGTGATTGAGGATCGAGAATTTCTGCGCTTATCCTCGGCGATTATGAGCAGGGATCAACCAAAAACACTCACTTCTAGTCAAAAACAAGCTTTAGAAGCCATTCAAACCCTAAAAGGTGGTGAAAGCGCTCTCTTACACGGAGTGACGGGATCGGGTAAAACAGAAGTCTATCTACAGGCGATCGCACCTGTCCTAGCAGCGGGTAAATCTGCCTTGGTTTTAGTCCCCGAAATTGGATTAACACCGCAACTAACCGATCGCTTTGTGGCCCGTTTTGGCGATCGAGTCTATGTTTATCATAGCGCCCTCTCGGAAGGAGAAAGATACGATACCTGGCGACAGATGTTGACAGGAACCCCGCAAGTTATTATCGGGACGAGATCGGCGATTTTTGCTCCTTTACCCCATCTAGGCATGATTATCCTCGATGAAGAACACGATAGCAGCTTTAAACAAAGTCAGTTACTCCCTACCTATCACGCGCGTACCGTGGCTAAATGGCGCTCTCAATTAAACCATTGTCCCGTAATTTTAGGCTCGGCCACGCCATCCCTAGAAACATGGCTAGAATCCCAAGCTAATCCCAGTCTTTACCTATCTTTACCCGATCGCATCCAAAATCGCCCCTTACCGCGGGTGGAAATCGTCGATATGCGACGGGAATTGCAGCGAGGCAATCGTTCCCTCTTTAGTCAATCCCTGCGTTCATCTCTGGAAACCCTGCGCGACAAGGGAGAACAGGCAATTTTATTCGTCAGTCGTCGGGGACATAGTACCTTTGTATCTTGTCGAAGTTGCGGTTATGTGCTGGAGTGTCCCCACTGTGATGTCTCTCTCTCCTATCACCACACCGAACCGGGAGCGCAAGAATTACTCCGCTGTCACTACTGCAACTATGGTCGCATCCATCCGAAACAATGTCCTGAATGCGGTTCTCCCTATCTAAAATTTTTCGGTACTGGCACTCAGCGAGTCACCCAAGAATTAAGCAAAGAATTTCCTGATTTGCGATGCTTGCGTTTTGATAGTGATACCACCCGCAACAAAAATGCTCCCCGGGAACTATTAAAAAAATTTACTGATGGTGAGTTTGATGTCTTAGTCGGAACCCAAATGCTCACCAAAGGATTAGATATAGAGCGAGTTACCCTAGTAGGAGTAATGGCAGCCGATGGTTTACTTTATCACTCCGATTATCGCGCCTCCGAACGCGCTTTTCAAACCCTCACCCAAGTAGCAGGGAGAGCAGGAAGGGGAGAAACAGAAGGAAAGGTAATTATCCAAACCTATACCCCCGAACATCCCGTGATTAGAGCAGTGCAAACCCACGATTATGAGGGTTTTGTCGAGACGGAATTAATGCAAAGAGAGGGTTTAAATTATCCTCCCTACGGCAGTTTAGTCTTAATTCGCTTTAGTGGTTTAGATGGGGAAGCAGTGCAGAAAAGTGCTGAAAATGTCGCGGAGGAATGTGTTAATAATTTTGGTTCTGATTGGGATATTTTGGGACCTGCACCCGCAACAATTATGCGCGTGGCTAACCGTTATCGCTGGCAAATTCTGTTAAAATTATCGGGAGAAAAGGCTGATATCGGTCGTCTTTTTCTTCCCCTAAAAAGCTTAGTTTTACCCAAGGTAAGTATGGCGATCGATGTGGACCCCTTGACGATAGAATAATCAGGGATGGATAATGCGCTCGCAACGCGCTCGCTACGCGAGATCGCTATTGTTCACGGATGCAACCAGTTTTCTAAATCCGTCAAAGTGTTAAAGTCCAATAAAGCGAGTCCTAAGTCTTCTAAGCGCTCCACAGGAAGGTTACGGATAGTTTCTTGTAGATTCTGGGGTATTTCCCCGAAACGTCTCTGAAGTTGACGGAGGAGTAAATACGTTTCTCCCTGTTGTCTTCCTTGTTGAATACCTTGCTGTACACCCTCTTGAACCGCTTGTTCCCTATCCTGTTGGTAAAGTGGAGCTAAACGCATAATAAACTCCCTATCCTCCTGTGTTTTTTTCGATAACGCTTCTAGATTTCTACTCAAATTATACAATAAGTTTAAGGAAGCCGATTTT
>NZ_JAQMSY010000254.1:0-22849 GCF_028329095.1 Microcystis sp. CS-574 | reverse complement strand
GGTGTGGGGTGTGGGGTGTGGGGTGTGGGGAAGTGGGGAGAATAAATAAAAATAATCTCCTGACTACTGACTACTGATTACTGATTACTGATCACTGATTACTGATACCCGATAGTCCTTGTGTATTGTCGAAGCGTTTACTTATAATAACTTTAAAAAGATTTTCGGGATCATCGGTAGCCCTATGGCAAAAATTGAAACGAGAACAGAACCCATGGTTTTAAACATGGGACCCCATCACCCTTCGATGCACGGAGTTTTGCGCTTAATCGTCACCCTTGACGGGGAAGACGTGATTGACTGTGAACCCGTAATCGGTTATCTTCATCGGGGCATGGAAAAAATTGCCGAAAATCGCACCAATGTCATGTACGTTCCCTACGTTAGTCGTTGGGATTACGCCGCAGGGATGTTTAATGAGGCGATTACGGTCAATGCTCCCGAAAAATTAGCCGATATCGCCGTTCCCAAACGAGCGCAATATATCCGGGTGATTATGTTGGAACTCAACCGCATCGCTAACCATTTACTCTGGTTAGGCCCCTTTATGGCGGATGTAGGCGCACAAACTCCCTTTTTCTACATTTTCCGGGAACGGGAGATGATTTATGACCTCTGGGAAGCTGCCACGGGAATGCGGTTAATTAATAACAATTATTTCCGTATTGGTGGCGTGGCGGTGGATTTACCCTACGGATGGGTGGATAAGTGCGTGGATTTCTGTGACTATTTTGACCCCAAAGTGGACGAATACGAGAAATTAATCACTAATAACCCGATTTTCCGCCGTCGTATTGAAGGGATAGGCTGCATTACCAGAGACGAAGCGATTAACTGGGGTTTATCCGGTCCGATGTTACGCGCTTCTGGGGTGAAATGGGATTTAAGAAAAGTTGACCATTACGAGTGTTACGACGATTTTGACTGGGAAGTGCATTGGGAAACCGCCGGCGATTGTTTTGCTCGTTATCTGGTGCGGATTCGGGAAATGCGCGAATCGGTGAAAATTATCCGGCAAGCACTGAAAGGTTTACCCGGTGGTCCCTACGAAAATCTGGAAGCGAAACGGATGGCAGAAGGGAAAAAATCAGCCTGGAATGATTTTGACTATCAATATATCGCCAAAAAAGTCGCCCCCACTTTTAAGATTCCTAAAGGTGAACATTATGTGCGCTTGGAAAGTGGTAAAGGGGAATTAGGTATCTTTATCGTCGGTAATGATGATGTTTTCCCTTGGCGTTGGAAAATTCGGGCCGCCGATTTTAATAATCTTCAAATTCTGCCCCATATCCTCAAAGGGGTAAAAGTTGCCGATATTATGGCGATTTTAGGCAGTATTGATATTATTATGGGGTCGGTTGATCGCTAAATCCCCTTCAGGGTGGGTTATCTTATTAACTCACCCTCGTTTTGGTCCAGTCTTATGAAAAAAGCACATCGGCTTTTATTTCAGGTAATGTGCTTAAATCCCTAGTATTTATCTTCCTTAGTGGGTGTGAGTCTTTTTCCCCGCTTCCACCTGAACCTCAGTCATAGGGGGAAGAATCTCGCTTTGGGGAATCTTTAACTCTCCCACCTGAACACCCAAACTAGCCAAAGCAGTTAAAGTGGTGATGATGCGGCAAATCACGTCAATGTCCGCTTTATGTTTTTGCCAGAAATTCATAGATTTTGCTCCTGTCGCCTTAGGGCTTGTTTTTTGAGGACAAGTTGATTAAAATGCTTTCAGCAAATGCTGGCAAAAGGGGATCAAAAAGTGGATCAGATCGTAGGTTGACGTTTGACGAGATTTATGTTAAGGTCTGGCGAAATCAGATTATCGGATGAAGATGTAGAAACCCTTCGTAAGGCTAAAGATGCTTATAAGGGAGACTATTCTTGTGCTTCGGAGAAAATAGAGAAAATATTAATAGAAGCAAGTCGATGGTTACTTGAGGCATTTCTCGAAGAATACCGTAGTCAAACAAAAACTTCCAGTTATACCATTCGATTAAATGTTTTGAAAGCTTGGATGACATCATCGCCACAATCTGGAACAACTAAAGACGTTTTAAAAGAAGATGGGAAGAAATTGTACTTACAAAAGGAATCTGATTTTAAAAGATTTGAAAATGAGAAGAAAAGCGACTACATTACTCAAAATAAAATAAATACACCCAGAATTGAAGATATTAATGATAATTCAATTCATTTAACCTTTGATGAGGTTCTGAATTTTTTATTAGATTCGTCTATTTTAAAGGTAATTGGCATATCTGGAGATAGTTTGCGGTTTTGTACTGAAAAAAAATATGGACTAGGAAAAAAAGGGCAAAGAACCTCTAAACAGTCTTATATTGTTCAAGCTTATTGCGAAGTATTACGACGAGATTTTGAAAGCTTACAATGTTGTCAAAATCATCATCAAAACCCAAAAAATCAACGAACAAATAATGGGAAGATTTATGATATTTTAACAGAATTTAATTACACTAATCTAGTAAAATTTACCAGTTCAATAGCTGCTAAACCTTTACGAGAAGGCAGTATTTATATTCCCCCTTGTCCTCATACATATCGTTTTTGGTGTTTACATCGTTTACACAAACAAATCTTGATCACTAATAATTTGAACGTTAAACCTATTGTTTTTAAGTTTCAAGGAGATGGTCAGGAAGAATGGAATAATTATAATCTTTATGAACATTTTTTAAATAATTCTGGAGGAATTAAAAATTTAAAGACTAATAATTTTTGTTTGATTTTTGAAGGAATTGATTGTGCAGACTTTTCCCTTTTAAAGGATATTTATTCGTTTTGGGAAAGCTTAATTGAAGAAGCTAGTAGAATAAAAAATAGTCCCATTAAAGGCTTTTTATTAATGATTTGGTTAGATTATGGAGAAGGGAATGATTGGAGAGATAAGGACAAATTATCAGAATTAAGTCCTATTCACCGCTTACAGATTGACTCTTGCTTTGAACAACGGTCTTTTCAGGAAATTATTCCTACTTTTGCTCAACAACTTCAGTTAGGTTGTGACTTACAGGATGAAACCACAGACTTATTTAAATCTACCTTGCAGGAATTATGGGAAAATAGCAAACACGGCAACATAGAAGACACACTGAAAGCTTTTTATCAACAATTTCAAGGACAATTATCGAGGGAAAATAGATGGCTAAACTATCCTTAACCTACAGGGGAGAAATTCAACCTAAATCGGATCTTTATTATGAACCGATTCAACAGAAAATTTATCCCTATGACGCAGGTGATGAGTTAATAGAAGTTGTTAACTTGGCTATTGAATTGGGAATGCCTTTGTTACTAGAAGGTGAACCGGGATGTGGCAAAAGTCGTCTAGCTCATGCCTTAGTTCATGAATTTAATAATGGTCAGCAAAGTGGTTCTATAAAATATTATGAGTGGATAGTTCAATCTACAAGCAAAGCGGAAGATAGTCTCTATCAATATGATTATATTGGTCGTTTACAAGCTGCTCAAATTAGCGGAATTTTAAGCCAAAAAGAAATAGAAGAATCTTCTTCTGAGCAAAAAAATCCAGCTACTTCAAAAGATTGGGTTGATTTACAACCCTTGGGTAAAGCATTTAAAGAAAGTCAAGATAAACAAGAACAATCGGTAGTATTAATTGATGAAATAGATAAAGCAGATCGAGATTTTCCTAATGATTTACTTTTAGCCATTGAATCTCGTCGTTTTTTCATTAAAGAAACAGGAGAATTAATTCAAGCAAATGATCAAGCTTTTCCTCTGATTATCATTACCAGTAATCAAGAAAAAAACTTACCCAATGCTTTTCTGAGACGTTGCATTTATCACTATATTGAGCTACCCAACCAAGAAAGATTAAGAAAAATATTAACCGAACGGTTTACCGACGCTGAACAAGAGGTTATCATCAAAGCAGTGGACCGTTTTCAGGAAGTGAGAACATCACAAGACGAGACTAAATCTGAAGGAGAAAAAAAAGTTAGCACCAGTGAATTAATAGCCTGGTTTAAATCGTTGCTCAAGTACAAACCTGAAGAAATTATCGCCAAATTAAACGAGGACAAATTACCCCACGCTAGTGTTTTACTAAAAAGCCGTACCGATTTACAAGATTATGGAACAAGAGGTTAAAAAAGCCAATGACATCCCCCCTACTTGACCTATTTTATCAACTCAGAGACGAAGAAGGATTTCTGCTGTCTATTGAACAATATTATCGGGTGGAAAATTACCTAATTCAAAAACTCGCCAATGATTCTGATATTGCTATTCAAGAAAATCCCAACTTAGAGAATCCTAAAATTAAACTTCTTTGTCAAGCTTTATGGGTTAAATCCCCGAAAGAAAAAGAAAAGTTTGATCAGGCCTGGACAGAGATGCTACAGTTACAACCAGAAATAAATACAGAAATAGCCCAAAAAACACCTATTCGCCATCCAGAAGAATCGATTAGCAAAATCATAAACCCGATGGATGATAGGGAATCTCCCTCATTAGAAATTACCCCTTCTGGGGATACAAAAATAGCACCAGAGACTTCATTTCCACAAATTGCCACAGCTATTGAAAAGCGAAAAAAAATCACATCCCTAGATAATCCTGATTATTATCCTATTGGCATCGCTAAGTTACAAGAAAGTTGGCAGCAACTGCGTCCATTACCCCTAGAAAGTCCTCGACAAACTTGGGATCTAAAAGCCACGGTGATGGCAACGGCTAAACGAGGTTTTTTTGATCAAATAATTTACCAAAAGAAACAACTTTATCGCCGAGAAATTATAATTTTTATTGATTGTTCTGACTCGATGATTCCCTTTGCAGGATTTGGTCGAATAATGAAGCAAACTTGGGCAAATGTTCCCCATTTTTACTTTGATAATCTGATTAGAGACGAGGTTTTACAACAAGAAAACGGTTGGGAAAGTCAATCTTTAAGCAAAGTTCTCTCTAACTATTCTCCGGAAGTAACCAGTTGTCTAATTCTTAGTGATGCGGGTGCCGCTAGAAAACGTTATGTAGAAGAGCGCTTGAGCGCAACAGAAACCCTTATCCGACGATTTAGCCGAAGATTTAGCCGAGTCGCATGGTTAAACCCCTTACCCTATCATCGATGGTATGGGACAACTGCGATCGATATTGCTGATTTAGCTGAAGATATACCCAATTTTTCCATGTTTGAACTAACCACAGAGGATTGGGAAAACTTGATAACATGGCTAAAAGAAGAAGCTATCCCACCCCGTCATTTTTCATTTAATCCTAATCAATTTCACCAAGGGGATAATTGGGATGAGGATGAAGATTTTTTTAGCGCAGAAAGCCGTTTAAGATTATTTGAAAAAGAAAACGAACCAAACACCAGAGAACTAGCGAAAAGAGCGGCATTTCCCCTTAGTTTATCCCCTAATTTACTTTATTATCTGCGTCAACATCAAGATAAAGATAATCAAGCTCCTTGGTATGCGATCGCTGATATTTTACTCTCCAGTTTAGTCCGCAAAATAGATCGAGAACTCTATGAAATGTCTCCCGATGTTCGTAAACTACTATTAGAAAAATTAACCCCAGAGGAACTCAAATCTCTGGCCTATCAGTTACAAACCTATATTCAGGAAGAAATCGGTGATTATTGCTCAAAATCGGTTTATTGGCAAAATCAACAATGGTTAGCTCTTGCCTACCTAAAACCTAGTCAAGCAGTCAACGAAATCAGACAGCTACTAGCAGAAGCTATCAAAAATAATAACCGAGTGCGTCTTGTGAGATTGACAGCTTTATTAGAAAATATATCGGCTGCTTTAGCCGATTATGAACCCTTATTATTGCTTAATAAAACGATTGCCGCCTATTCTAGAGGGGATTTAAACCACGTTGGCAATGTCCTTCAACTTTCCCCAGAAGACGAAGGAACCCTACAAAAACGTTTAATAGACGAAGTAGCCGCTATTGTTCCCTACGATGAAAACCTTTTCCTTTTTACCGCAGAAACGGTATTGGTTAATAAAACAGGCAAATTTATCGAGAGAAAACCTGTTAAAGCCTATTTTTACGATGAAAACCTTCCGGAAGTTGGCAACCGGAAAAAAGCTCAAAACTATATCCGCATGATGTATATTCCCCAAGGAGAATTCTGGATGGGAACAGAAGACAAGGAAATCGAAAGACTGGTTAAAAAATATGGTGGGGACGGATTTAAAAAGGAAGGACCACAACACCTAGTCAAAGTCCCCGCTTTCTACATGAGTCAAACCCCGATTACCCAAGCTCAGTGGCAAGCTATCGCCGCAACCGCTAAAATAGACATCAACCTGAAGACAAACCCCTCTCGCTTCAAAGGGGATGAGCTACCCGTAGAAAGAGTCAACTGGTATGAAGCAACGGAATTCTGTAAACGACTATCAAGGGAAACAAAACGGGAGTATCGGCTACCGAGTGAGGCAGAATGGGAGTACGCCTGTAGAGCGGGGACAACAACCGCCTTTCACTTTGGGGAAACGATAACGGCAGATTTAGCTAACTATCGAGGTACTAAAACTTATGCCGATGAACCTACAGGAGAATATCGACAACAAACGACTCCCGTGGGACAATTTCCCCCAAACGCTTTTGGGCTATACGATATGCACGGCAATGTCTGGGAGTGGTGCGCCGATACTTGGCACGGTAATTATTATGGTGCACCGAGGGATGGCAGTGTCTGGATAGAAAATGGGAATAATAATTATTCTCCATTGCGGGGCGGTTCTTGGTTCAACTTTCCACGTCTCTGCCGTTCCGCTTACCGCGACTACTACTACTCCCGCCGCGACTACTACTGCGACTTCATCGGTTTTCGGGTGGTGTGCGGTGCTGGGGGGACTTTGTAACCCTTTTTCTCTTTTTTTCCCGCCCAAAGGCCGGTCGATTTTGTAGGGGCGAACTGCGTTCGCCCACCGGCAATAATCAGCCCACCGACAATAATAATCGTCCCACCGGCAATAATCGGCCCGCCCGTTTTTTGGGGTTTTGGGGGAATTTGGGTTATTTGGGCGCACGCGATGCGCCCCTACGGGTTTTTGGGGGAATTTGGGGGGATTTGGGCGCACGCGATGCGCCCCTACGGGTTTTGGACGCAGCGGAAGGCGAAAAACCCCCGCATCAAGTTAATCTAGATACCTTTCGAGAAAAAATTTTTTTGCACAGGGAGTCCTTAAAATAGAAAAGGGAACACAAAACCAAATTGCTGGTATTTTTCCTCTGGGCATGGTGGCGCAGTTTATAGAATTTAGCTGGAATTTATGAATCATTTTCTGCATTCTTTCACTGTTTTTCCTGATTCTGCCCGAAAATCTCGCTCTTACTCTCTGAGTAAACTGCGACGACCCTTAATCTTCCTGTTTACCGTCGGTTGTCTGACTAGCGTGGTCGGTTATCGTTTCTATAATCAGCCGAAATTGGCCGTCGGGACTATTTCCCCGGTCACGATTATCGCCCCCGAAGATGCCCGTTTTCAAGACCAAGAAACCACCGCCCTCAAACGCCAAAAAATTCGGGCTGGACTGCTTCCCCGGCTGAAAAGAGACCCCCAAACCACCGACCAGATCGAGCGATCGCTGCAGGACACATTAGGGCAATTAAGTCAAATTCGCCCAATTTTGCGAAGAAATTCCATTTTAATGGGCAGGACTATTTCTAACGCCACGCTGGGAACGCTGCTCACCTTTTCTGCCGCTCAATGGTCAACTCTACAGAGCCGCCTCAACTATGAAGAATCTTTTACAAACCTCTTGACAAAAGAGCAGGAATATGCTGTTAGCGAAATCCAAGCCTATCGTCAGCGCGTGACGAAGGGAAGCTTTGAGCAATTTATCGATCGATTGGAGCAATTACGGCAAATAAAGGAGCAAACCAGCCAAAATTATCGGCATTCCAGCTTAAATAAACTCAAATACGCCGATCTGATCACAGCAGCCCAAATGGGCGATCGAGAGTGGCAAAACCTAGAAACAGCAGTCCTGCAAGCGAGTCGCCGGATTTTGGTACAAGGCATTCCCCCGGGGATTTCCACCAGTCACCTAGAGGATACCATCGCCGTGCAGATTAGCAGCGATCGCCTAACCGGTCGCCAGCAGTCTTTAGCCGAAAATATCCTTCTGGCGGCCCTGGAGGGAGAAGCGAACCTGATAGAAGATCGGGAGGCAACCAAAGAACAAGCCGCTAAAGCGGTGGAAGCGGTAGATATGGTCATGTCTAGCGCTCAAACCGGTCAAATTATCGTTAAAGCAGGCGAAAAAATTACTCAAGCTCAGTTTATTCTCATTGATGGCTTTGGTTTGAGCGAACGGGGCATTAACTGGATGGGTTTAGGGTCAACGGCAATCCTTGTCACCAGTGCGATCGGGACTTTTTGCCTCGTTGCTCAGCGTCTCCATCGGCCTCTGCGTCACCGGGATTTTATTCTCTTGGGTTTACTAAGTTTTACCACACCGATCCTAGCGATCGCCAATATTCCCTTTACCAATTTGGCAGCCGTGGGTTTATTAGTCAGCAGTTTCTACGGCCCGACTCTGGCCGTCACCCAGGTCCTCTTAACTGCCGGTCTTTCCCTATTCAGCATACAAGGTATCAGCGCCGATTTAATCGCCGGGACGATAGGGGGACTATTAGCGGCCATGATAGCGGCAAAATTGCGCTCCAGGGATGAATTATCGCTACTAGGGATGGGAATCGGAGTCAGCCAAGGCGGTGTTTATCTGCTCACTTACCTAATCGTTAGCGCCACGGCCAGCACGATCATCTATACTCTACTACCCACGGCCCTCGTCTATGGTCTATCGGGAATAGCTTGGACGGTAATCGCCCTAGGATTATCCCCCTATTTGGAACGCTGTTTCGATGTGGTCACTCCCATTCGTCTGGTGGAGTTGTCCAATCCTAATTGTAGTTTGCTCAAACGTTTGGCCACGGAAGCGCCGGGGACTTTTCAACATACCCTTTTTGTCGCCTGTTTAGCTGAAGCGGCCGCCCGAAAACTGCACTGTAATGTGGAATTAATTCGCACGGGGACTCTCTATCACGATATCGGGAAAATGCACGATCCTCTCGGTTTTATTGAAAATCAAATGGGTGGCCCGAATAAACACGATGAAATTAATGATCCCTACGTCAGCGCCGAGATTATTAAAAAGCACGTTAGTGAAGGGTTAGTCATGGCCCGCAGACACGGTTTACCGCGAGTCGTCCGCGATTTTATTCCCGAACACCAAGGTAATCTCTTAATTTCCTATTTTTATCAGCAAGCTTTGCAAAAATCCGCCCAAAATGGTCAAGAATTCGTCGATGAGGCGGCCTTTCGCTACGATGGTCCGATTCCCCAATCGCGAGAAACGGCGATCGTTATGTTAGCCGATAGTAGCGAGGCCGCTTTGCGATCGCTGAAGGAGGCATCCCCAGAACAAGCCATGGATATGATCAAAAAGATTTTTCAGGCCCGATGGCGCGATCAACAATTAGTAGATAGTGGTATTCGTCAGGAGGAATTACCAATTATTGCCGAGGTTTTTGTGCAAGTTTGGCAACAATTCCACCATCAACGCATTGCCTACCCGAAAGCAGTTTTAGAAGTCTCCTCAGCCAAAAAAATATGAAAAAAGATACTTGGCTAAATCAGTTACAATTTCTCTACGAACAAGATGAACATCTCTGGTTGACTGAAACAATTAAACTTCTCAAGGAAAATCGTCTAGCTGAGTTGGATATTCAACATTTAATCGAGGAGTTGGAGGCTTTGAGCAAACGGGATAAAAATCGAGTTGAGAGTTTTTTAAGACAGATAATTATTCATCTTTTGCTGTGGCAATATTGGTCAAAAGAATTTGAATTAAATCATCGGCATTGGCAAGGAGAAATAGCCACTTTTAGAGTGCAGCTAAATGGATATTTAAGTACAAATTTAGAAAAATATCTCCTAGATAACCAAGAAAAAATCTATCAAGATGCCGTTTTTATTGTCGGGCAAAAAACTGAAATATCTCCTCACAATTTCCCTCTAAATTGTCCCTATTCTCTTGAACAAATGCTTGATAGGCATTGGTTGCCAGAGCGAAATTAGTTAAATCCCACAGCTAAAAATCAAGGATAATTACCAAAATGTTACTAATTACTCTCAACGAAAATACTTTATCTTTATCTCCGGGCAGTCAAGTTATTTTTCCCCATCAGACTTGGGAAGATTACGAAAGATTGCTGAGTTTACGTCTCCAAAAAACCTATCCCAAACTCTATTTTAATTGCAAAACGCAAGAAATTCGGCTTATGTCTCCCTTACCAAGTCATGGCAAACGTATCAATCTTTTAAGTGATTTAGTAAAAATTATCCTTCGTCGTCAAGGCAAAGACTGGGAATGTTTTGATCCGATTACCTTGAAAATTCCGGGGGAAGCGGGATTAGAACCAGATACTTGTTTTTATATTGATAATAGAGAGGCAATTTTAGGCAAAGAGAGAATTGATTTAACTGTTGATCCTCCTCCCGATTTAGCTATAGAAGTGGATTTTACTTCTCTGACTGATGTAGAGGCTTATCAATTGTTGAAAATACCCGAATTGTGGGTTTATCGTCGGGAAGAATTAAAAATATATTTGTTAATAGAAGACAGTTATCAAGAAAGGGAAAATAGTCTTCTCTTTCCCGATATAAATATCAAGAAACTTTTTCCCTATTATGTTGAATTAGGCTGGAATCAAGGTTCTAGTATTGCTTTACGTCAGTTTGAAGCTTTAGAGAATTTTAGTTAAAACACTTTTTGTATAAAAGTGAGCCATGTACCCAATTAATCCCCCCTTAATCCAGGCTTAATAAGGCTTGATCCCCCCTGCCTCCCTTAATAAGGGGGGTGCCGATAGGCGGGGGAATCTGACAAACTAAAAATAATTATCAAAATGCTACTAATTACTCTCAACGAAAATACTTTATCTTTATCTCCTGGCAGTCAAGTTATTTTTCCCCATCAGACTTGGGAAGATTACCAAAGATTGCTGAGTTTACGTCTCCAGAAAACCTATCCCAAACTCTATTTTAATCGCAAAACTCAAGAAATTCGGCTTATGTCTCCTTTACCAAGTCATGGCAATCGTGTTGATACATTAAGGGATTTAGTAAAAATTATCCTCTGTCGTCAAGGTAAAGACTGGCAATGTTTTGATCCGATTACCTTGAAAATTCTGGGGGAAGCGGGAGTAGAGCCAGATACTTGTTTTTATATTGATAATAGACAGTCAATTTTAGGCAAAGAGAGAATTGATTTAACTGTTGATCCTCCTCCCGATTTAGCTATAGAAGTGGACTTTACTTCTCTGACTGATGTAGAGGCTTATCAATTGCTAAAAATCCCCGAATTGTGGGTTTATCGTCGGGAAGAATTAAAAATATATCTGTTCATAGAAGATAGTTGTCAGGAAAGTGAAAATAGTCGTCTCTTTCCCGATATAAATATCAAGAAACTTTTTCCCTATTATGTTGAATTAGGCTGGAACCAAGGTTCTAGTATTGCCTTACGTCAATTTGAAGCTTTAGAGAATTAGAGACCTAAAAGTGCGATGTCAAAAAATAATTGTAATTATATCAAACCGGGGACTTTCCGATAGATAGAAGCGATCGATCCCCGGAATCCTACACTGGTAAATTCTACCTCATCTCCCGCTTCATAGATCTGTTCTTGCCAAACTCCCGAATCCTCGCGACGGTGACATTCAATTTTCATCTGGTTTTGATGAATAAGAATGTATTCTTTTAGGGTGGGACAGGTTTGATAATCGCTGAATTTATCACCCCTATCAAAGGATTCCGTAGATTTCGATAATACTTCAATAATCAGAACGGGATAGAGAATAAAATCATCGGTATTGTTAATCTCTCTCTCGTCACAAACCACCGCAATATCGGGATAATAATAACAATTTGCCTCCTCTAACCGGACTTTGATATCGGAAGTGAGAACAAGACAGGGACTATCATCGAGATGGATACTCAATAAAGTAGCTAGATTTGTATTTAAGACAATATGGGGCTTTTTTGCGCCTACCATCGCATAAATCCGTCCTTTTCGGTACTCGTGCTTGATCGGACTGACTCTTTCCCCTTCTAGATACACTTCTGGAGAGACATAAAAAAAATTAGGATTCGTCACCATCGTCCCCATGCTCCCTATTCTCGAATAACTAAATTATAGCCTTTGGGAATCATCGCTCTTGGACACAATCTCGCTAGACTTATAGATCAATGATTGTCACTTGTAATATTTATATTACAGTTATGTGACAGACTAGAGATAACGACTCTCAAAGGGACGTTATTTAGGAATGAATCCCGAAAACGATTGATATCCATAGGTTTGCTAGAATGTCCAACGCTAAAAGTTACAAAGATACCGTTAATTTGCCTCAAACTGACTTTGATATGCGAGCAAATGCCAGTAAACGTGAGCCAGAAATGCAGAAATTCTGGCAAGATGAGCAAATATACGAGAAATTAGCGCAAAATAACCCCAAAGAATTATTTATTCTCCACGATGGTCCACCCTACGCTAACGGGTCACTGCATATCGGTCATGCTTTAAATAAAATTCTCAAAGACATTATCAATAAATATAAACTGCTGCAAGGCTACAAAGTGCGCTATGTGCCGGGTTGGGATTGTCACGGGTTGCCGATCGAACTGAAGGTTTTACAAAGTCTCAAAAGCTCGGAAAAAGAGGGTCTAACCCCTTTGAAATTACGTCAGAAAGCCCACGATTTTGCCCTTCAAACGCAAAAAGAACAGTGTGAAGGTTTCAAAAGGTATGGAGTCTGGGGAGACTGGGAAAATCCCTATTTAACCCTACAACCGGAATACGAGGCCGCTCAAATTGCCGTATTCGGAAAAATGGCCCTAAAAGGTTATATTTATCGGGGACTAAAACCGGTTCACTGGAGTCCTAGTTCTCAAACCGCTTTAGCTGAGGCAGAATTAGAATATCCCGAAGGTCACACTTCCCGCAGTGTCTATGTTGCTTTCCCGATTACGTCAGTTTCAACCCCGGTTTTAAGGCCATTTTTGCCTAATTTATCCGTGGCTATCTGGACGACTACTCCCTGGACTTTACCCGGGAATTTGGCCGTCGCATTGAACCCAGAATTAAACTATTCAGTGGTGGAAACCAGCGAGTCTAATTATCTAATCGTAGCGACGGATTTAGTCGAAAAATTGACCGACACTTTTAACAGGACTTTGACGATTAAAGCAACGGTTAAAGGTCTGGAATTAGAACATACTAAATATCGTCATCCTTTGTTTGACAGAGAAAGTGCGATTCTCATCGGTGGGGATTATGTAACCACTGATTCCGGCACCGGATTAGTTCATACTGCACCTGGCCATGGTCAGGAGGATTATATCGTCGGACAACGTTACGGTTTACCGATACTTTCTCCCGTGGATGATAAGGGAAATTTCACCGCAGAAGCGGGACAATTTGCGGGTTTAAATGTCTTGAAAGATGCTAATGAAGCGATAATTTTAGCACTGACAGAAAAGGGTGCCTTACTCAAAGAAGAAGCATATCAGCATAAATATCCCTACGATTGGAGAACCAAAAAACCGACAATTTTCCGCGCAACGGAACAATGGTTTGCTTCCGTGGAAGGATTCCGGGAATTAGCTTTAGAAGCAATTGATTCGGTGCGTTGGATTCCTGCAACAGGTAAGAATCGCATCACTTCTATGGTTAGTGAAAGAAGCGATTGGTGTATCTCTCGTCAGCGCAGTTGGGGGGTTCCTATTCCTGTTTTTTATGACGAAGAAACGAATGAACCTCTGTTAACGGAGGAGACGATTAATCACGTTCAAGCTATCTTCGCAGTCAAGGGTTCTAATGCTTGGTGGGAGTTATCCGTAGAGGAATTATTACCTCCCAGTTATCGCGATAATGGTCGCAGTTATCGCAAGGGAATGGATACTATGGATGTGTGGTTTGATTCTGGTTCTAGTTGGAATGCGGTGGCTAATGCTCGACCAGAATTAAGTTATCCTGCGGATATGTATCTAGAAGGATCGGATCAGCATCGGGGATGGTTTCAATCGAGTTTATTAACCAGTGTCGCTGCTAATGGTATTGCTCCCTATAAAACGGTGTTAACTCACGGTTTTGTTTTGGATGAACAGGGACGAAAAATGAGTAAATCTCTGGGTAATGTCATCGATCCCAATGTGATCATTAATGGGGGTAAAGACCAGAAAAAAGAACCCGCTTATGGGGTAGATGTGATTCGGTTATGGGTGTCCTCGGTGGACTATACCAATGATGTGAATATCGGTCAAAATATTCTTAAACAGTTGGTAGATATCCGTAATAAAATCCGTAACACTGCTCGGTTTTTACTGGGGAGTTTAAATGATTTTGATCCCCTTAAGGATGCGGTAGCTTATGAAGATATACCGGAGATCGATCGCTATATGTTACATCGTATCTCGGAAGTGTTTACGGAAGTAACGGCAGCTTTTGAAAGTTTCCAATTCTTCCGCTTTTTCCAGACGGTACAGAATTTTTGTGTTGTCGATTTATCTAACTTTTATATCGACATCGCTAAGGATCGTTTATACATTTCTGATCCTAATTCTTTCCGTCGTCGCAGTTGTCAAACAGTTTATGCTATTGCCTTAGAAAATCTCGCTAAAGCGATCGCTCCTGTCCTGTCTCATCTAGCGGAAGATATCTGGCAATTTCTCCCCTACAAAACTCCTTATTTATCGGTATTTGAGTCAGGATGGCTAAACATCGATCCTGCTTGGAATAATCGCGAATTGGCCGATAAATGGGCCAAATTCCGGCAGCTACGCACCGAAGTTAATAAGGTGATGGAAACTGCCAGAAATGATAAGGCGATCGGTGCTTCTTTAGAGGCAAAAGTTTTACTTTATGTTCCCGATGAAACCTTACAACAGGAGTTAGAATTATTCAACAATTGTGATAGTTTAACTGGGAATAAAGTTGATGAATTGCGTTATCTATTTCTCTCTTCTCAGGTGGAATTAGTTAGTGATATTAGCGCAATTCAAACCGCAGAATATAAGGGAGAATCAGACTTTGTTTCGGTGGGAATTGTCAAAGCAGACGGCGAAAAATGCGATCGCTGTTGGAATTATTCCACTCAAGTGGGAAAATTTGCCGATGATCCCACTATTTGCGAGCGCTGTAATGCCGCTTTAAAAGGAGAGTTCTAAGCTAAATTAAAAGGGTGCTTTATTGTCGAATAAAGTACCCTTTTAACTGTGAAAATTTTATAGATATTAGGACGGATAAAAATTATGGTTAATTATCTCAGTCAAGAAGAGAAATTACTAGCAGCCGAAGAAGAAAAGTATCTAGAGGAAGAAGATGATGTGGATTTTCCTCCTGTAGATATTATTGCTTACAATGAGCAGCGATCCTGCTCTGATCTAGTTAGAATGTATCAAAAAAAACAATTGGTTATCGATCCAGATTTTCAAAGAGATGTGGTGTGGAGTGAGGCACAACAAACTCGTTTTATTGATAGTTTAATGAAACAGTTACCGATTCCTAGTATGTGTATTAGTCTTGACTATAAGACAGATAAACGCTATATCATCGATGGATTACAACGAATTAGTACCATCGTCAAATTTTTAACTACTGAAAATTGGAGGCTATCAAAATTAGCTGATGTAGATTCGTCTATTTCTGGAAAAACAGTTGAGGAAATAAAAACTCAGCATGAAGAATTATATGAACGCGTAGAAAATATGACTATTCCCATCACCATGATTCGCTATGACTCCAGCAAAAAAACTCATAATAATTATATTTTTAACATTTTCCATCGCTTAAATACCGGTGGAGTAAAACTTAATAATCAGGAGATCAGAAATTGTATCTATAATGGCGAGTTTAATACTTTTTTAAAAGAATGCGCTCAATATGAAAACTGGCTTTTGCTGATGGATCGAAAGCAGAAAAAAGCATCTCGATTTGAAGATGAAGAATTAGTTCTTCGTTTCTTTGCTTTTTATGATGGATATCAGAACTACAAGGGGAAATTGACCGGATTTTTAAATGATTATATGTATAAACATAGATTGGCTCATGAAGATTTTATTCAAGATAAAGATGAATTATTTAAGCAAACTGTTGACTTGATTTATGATAGAATCTTCAAAGAGGAACCTCTCAAAACCAGTAAAGTTATTGCTGAGGGAATTCTGTTAGGAGTTGCCAAAAATTTAGATACTTTAGTCAATCTCTCCAATGATGAATTACAAGACAAGTATTCTAGATTAATAAAATCTGAACCATTTTTGACTAAAAATTTAGCTAGTGGTATTTATCAAAAAGATAAGGCTTTAGAGAGAATTAATACATCTATCAAAATTTTTTCATCTACTGGTAATGATTACTAAAAGTTATTTATTCAAGATGTTAAACAGGCTTGATAAACTCTATAATGACTCTACAAGTGATGATCAAAAGATTTTTTATTCTAAACTAGCTCTTATAGAATTATGTGGCTGGATCGAGGAAACTATGGATGATATAGTTTTAAGATGTGCTAAACGATGCTTAAAGTCCCCAGCTAACCAAAAATTCATCAAAGACGAGATTATTAAGCCTAACTCTAACTTTCAATATGAAGCTTTTAGAAAAATGTTGATTATGGTTATTGGTTTAGCAACATTAGAAAAAATCGAAAAAAAGTTAGAAAAAACCGGTAAAATTAGTGCTTTAAAAGGTGATCTCGGTAATCTAAAGAAAAGTCGCAATCGAGCGGCTCATACTCATACTAAAGGTACTTTGAGAACCTATGACGCTCCTTCTAAAACTAAACATGATTTTGATAGAATATATGCTTTGTTAACAGAGTTAGATGCAGAATTGCAGCGTCATAAATGTTGACTTATTTCTCGTACAATCGCTTTTAGCGCACCTTCGACAAAGATAATCAGTCAAAATTAAACCCCCTAACCAGCGAAAATTAACTACAAGCGATCGAAAAACTGGGAAAATATTAAATTGATTCAATGTCATCTTTTTTAACTATCCTGCCCATGAATAATCAGGTCATCCGTACTGATAAAGCTCCGGCCCCTGTGGGTCCCTATAATCAAGCGATCGCCGCTCCTGGTCCTTTTCTCTTTGTTGCGGGACAAATTCCCCTAGATCCCGTCACGGGTGAAATCGTCTCCGGGGAAATTAGCGCCCAAACCGAACAAGTTATGGCCAATCTGGAGGGCATTTTAACCGCTGCTGGGGCTAATTGGTCAAATGTGGTGAAAACTACCGTCTTTCTCTCGGATTTAGCCAATTTCGGGGCGATGAATCAAGTTTATGCCCGTTATTTCCCCCCGGAAACTGCCCCGGCCCGGGCCTGTGTGGAGGTGGCCCGTCTTCCCAAAGATGTGCTAGTGGAAATAGAATGTATTGCCGTTTTAGCCTAAAAATTAAGGTGGGCATTGCCCACCCTAAGGGAATCTCTCTCTAGACTACTAAAGCTTCTAGGATCGTCTTATTGTAGATAATTCGCCCTACAGTAGTACGCACATACTGAGAAATTATCTGACCATCCTTCTCGCGGGTTTTGCGCTCCCGATAATATTTCCAGATGCTGCCATCGGGGAGAGTTTCCGTTTCCAGGACCTCCTCATCGGGTTTATTGGTTTTCACCTTTTCTCCGACTGGTAAACGCAACCACACAGAAGCGTGCAGATCCACCAATCCCTGATCAAAAGAGCGAATAGCATCATCCATGCTGGCGAAATAACGACCCCCACCCTTTTGGGCCTTGGGATTTTCGGCCGTGAGATAATAACAACCCAAAACCATATCCTGAGAAGGGGCAACAATCGGGCGACCGGTCGCCGGTGAGAGAATATTATGACAGGCCAACATCAATAATCGCGCTTCCGATTGTGCTTCCAGGGAGAGGGGAATATGTACGGCCATTTGGTCCCCGTCAAAGTCAGCGTTAAAAGCGGGACAGACGAGGGGATGTAACTGAATCGCCCGGCCCTCCACCAATATCGGTTCAAACGCTTGAATGCCCAAACGGTGCAGGGTAGGGGCGCGGTTTAACATCACCGGGTGTCCCGTGATCACTTCATCCAAGACGTGCCAAACATTGGCATCCCCCCGTTGGATCATTTTCTTGGCTGCCTTGATATTATTGACGATGCCTAATTTAATTAAACGATGAATAACGAAGGGTTGGAACAATTCGATCGCCATTTCCCGGGGTAAACCGCATTGATAGATCTTCAATTTCGGACCGACAACGATAACCGAACGTCCCGAATAGTCCACCCGTTTACCGAGGAGATTTTGACGGAAACGCCCCTGTTTACCCTCGATAATATCCGATAAAGACTTCAGGGCGCGATTATTGGCCCCCACCACCGTGCGACCGCGACGACCGTTATCAATTAAAGCATCGACGGCCTCCTGTAACATCCGTTTTTCGTTGCGGACGATAATTTCCGGGGCGAGAATTTCTTGCAGACGGGATAAACGGTTATTGCGGTTAATCACCCGACGGTAGAGATCGTTCAGGTCAGAGGTGGCAAAACGGCCGCCGTCCAACTGCACCATCGGGCGTAAATCGGGTGGAATCACGGGAATTACGCTTAAAACCATCCATTCTGCCTGAGAACCCGTGGCGATAAAGTTATCGATTACCCGGAGACGTTTAATTAATTTTGCTCGTTTTTGCCCCTTACTTTCGACAATTTCCGTCCGCAGTCTTTCCGCTTCTTCTTCCAGGTTAATTTCCTGTAAGAGTCTTTGGATAGCCTCGGCCCCGATACCCACTTCAATACCGACTAATTCCGAGTCCTCCGCGTAGATTTCTTCTTCGATCTCTAACCATTGATCTTCGCTGAGGAGTTGTTTATAACTAAGATTGCCGGCATTACCCGGATCGAGAACCACATAGGCATTAAAATAGACGATTTGCTCCACGTCCCGCAGGGGCATATCGAGCAGGATACTGAGATAACTGGGAATACCTTTAAGATACCAAACGTGGGTGACGGGGGCAGCTAATTTGATAAAACCCATGCGATGACGACGTACCCGGGACTCGGTGACTTCCACCCCGCAACGTTCACAGACAATTCCCCGGTGACGGACTCGTTTGTATTTACCGCACCAACATTCCCAGTCCTTCGAGGGGCCAAAAATTTTCTCGCAGAATAACCCATCCATTTCCGGTTTGAGAGTCCGATAGTTGATCGTTTCTGGTTTGGTTACTTCTCCGACGACTTGACCGTTAGGTAGGGTTCTTTCTCCCCATTGCCGAATTCTCTCGGGGGACGCTAAACCGATTTTGACGTAATCAAATCTTTGATCTGTTGGAGTCTTCATTCTGAATTTTTTACTATGGGTAATGATTCTGGGATAAGCGATCGCTCTCGCGTTCTCGATGCCCCGATGACAACTATTAGGCAGAAACGACGGTTAACTCAGTCACTTTTTCTTGGGGTCAAACTGGCCCGATCGAGTCCGGGACATTACATTATACAATTTTTCTAGTTCGATCGACCATTAAGTGACATTTTCCCAGATGGTGATGCTGCCGTCGGCCGCGGCCGCCGCTAGGTGACAATAATCGGGGCTGAGAACTAAACTGGAGATCGGCGATGATCGCTCATTGGTGGCGCTGAGAGTTGCGATCGCCTGTTGAGAATTGGCTAACCAGATTTTAATCTCTCCGTCGGTTCCCCCGGTAAATAACCACTGACCCTCCTCTGCAAATACCAAGCTTGTCACCTGACCATTATGGGCATTAATCACCCGAATTGGCGCAAAATGACCGCTTTTCTCCTGGTCGTATTGCCAGATTTTCACCGTCCCATCCACACAACCGGCGGCAATAATCTGACTATCAGCAGCGATCGCCAGACTCTGCACCGAAGAAACGTTACCGGATAGGACGGCGATTTTTGCTCCCGATCCCAATTGCCAGAGGGTGACAGTGCCATCACCTCCAGCTGCGGCGATAAAATCTTGATTAGGAGCCACTGCTAGGGCATAAATTGCCCCTAGACTGTCATAGGAGCTAAATTCTTCGTTTTCCTGCTCTAAATTCCACTGTTTTAGGGTTTGATCGTAACTACCACTAACCAAAAAATGCCAACGGGGGGCAAAATCTAGGCCGTGAATCGAACCGAGATGACCGAGGAAAATTTGATTTAATTCCAGATTACTGCCATCCCTGGCTAAAGTCCATAATTTAACGGTTTGATCGAATCCCCCCGTCGCTAGATGATAATCGCCGTTTCCGGTCACTGCTAGGGCTAAAATGCCCTGATCATGAGCTTCCACCGTATTAATCAGGGTTCCTCTCGCAAAATCCCAGATTTTTAGGGTACGATCCCAACTAACGCTAATTAAAAACCGTTGATCCTCGGTAATTGCGATCGCTGTAATCATTTCCCGATGGGCGCTCAGACGGCGATAATAATGCCAATGGGGGACAGGGGGGGAAGTGGGAGTTAAATTAAGGGTTGGTAGGGTGATTTGTGGCTCATTTTCCGCTTTTATGGCGTTAATATCTGCTGATTCTTCCTTAAGCGGCAAAATCTCTCTTTGTAAGCGACTGTAGGATTTTTCCAGATGTTCGATGCGTTCCAGCAGCCCGTTACGGTTGATATATTGAATAATTTGATTGTAGGACTGTTCGAGGGCGAGAATATTCTCCTCTAATTCTGCGATGGCACTGGCGTTATCCCTGGCCACTGCGGGACTGAGGGACTGTATTTGTGCTGATAAAGCTTCTTTTTCTTCTTCCCACTGCTCCTGTAAATGACCGGTTATCTCGGTTAAGCGTTGAAGTTGCCTGGTTCTTTCTCGGAGACGATTGAGAATATTCAACCCGAAAGTTACGACTAGGAGGAACAAAGGCAAAAACCCCGCACCCATGGCGATAAGGGTAAGCAGGGTTAATCCTAGGGCGATATATTCCGCTAATTCTAGCCCATGGAGGCGATGGTCGGTCATTTTGCAGTTACCGGTAAAGGGATTTTGATCATCTCCTGATTTCAGACTCATGGTAACGCTAATTGCCGCCTTAGGATTGACTAAAATTAATTTTTAAGCAGGAGTTAAGACTTTTTTCTTAGTTTCTATCGGTGCGGTTAAAGCGGATTCTAAATCGGCCTTCCCTAGTCTTGCTTCCAAAATTTTCAGCACTTCCCGTCCAAAATCATCGGGATTTTGTCGCCATGCTTGCAGACAAACTTCGCCAAAGAATGACCCCAAAGGTTCGGGATTCCAGAGCAGTTTTTTGGCTGTCCAGGGCATTAAACTCATGGGATCATAGTCGGGTTTAATAATTTCTTTTTTGAAGGCGTATTCTTCTAGATGGGTATGGGGTTGTAGTCCGATAAAAAAGATGGCTGGTTCCACTTTATCGACTCCAAAAATATTTTCTAATTCCCGATGATAGGCGATAGTTTGACGAATAGTTTCTAGGGTTTCATCAATAACATTAAAGGAATAATTTACCGAAACCAGAGCATTAAAACCTGCCGCTTTTAAGTCTCGACAATTTTGCAGAACTGTCCGTAAATTATAGCCCATACGCATTTTTCGGACTAATTCCTGAGAACCACTGGTGATGCCGATTTCAAAGTAGTTCATGCCTGTTTTTACCATTAAATCGCACAGTTTTGGGGTAAGATTATCGGCGCGAATATAGGCAGCCCAATGGATATCTTTCATCCCATCGGCGAGGATTTTTTCTAATAGTTCTTCTACATCGTTGATAAATTTTCTGGTGGGGATAAATTGGGCATCGGTAAACCAGAAATTGCGAATGCCGCGGTCGTATAATTGGCGGATTTCCTTAACTACTTCATCGGCGGGATTAATGCGTACTTGTTTCCCTTCGACGACGGTATAGATGCAGTAGCAGCAGTTATGGGGACAGCCGCGCTTGGTTTGTACCCCGATATAAAAGTCGTTTTCTTGGAAATAGTAGGAAAATTCCGGCCAAATACTGGCGATGTAATCGTAGTTACAAGCGGATTTTTCTAAGGGGGTGGGGGATTCGTGGATTAAACGCGGCCGGGGTGTGGTTTCTCCGACCACATAACAACGTTCATCGCTAAAGTCCCGGCCGGAGAGGAATTTTTCTAGCAGGGTTTCCCCTTCTCCCACTGATACAATTGTTCCTATGGGCAGTTTGGTTTTTAGTTGTTCGTAGAAAACACTGACGGCACCACCTCCGACGATAACTCGCGCTTCGGGATGGTATTTTCTGGCCCGCTGCAACCCGCGGCGAATTAGTCCCTGATTGCGCCATAATTCGCCGTAGTAGGCTGTTGTCACCTTTAAACCCCCTAAAGCACCTCGCAGCTTGATTAGGGGGTTTTTAGCGTAGTAAAATTCAAAGGCGTTTTGCAGGGGATTGCCACCGCGACCACCGACGGGGGCATATATTTGAATATCCCGCCAGGAGAATACTAGCAGGGTCGGCCGAAATTCGTCAACACAGCGATCGAGTGCTTGGTTAAAGTCTAAGGGGGGGACGGTGCCAAGGTCAAAGATCCTTTGTTCGATGTCGGGGAAGAGTTTATGGACGTGGTCGGAAAGATAAACCACACCGATGGGGAAAATGGGGTTACAGGGGAGTCTAACGTAGAGGATGCGTTGTGCTTGCGGTTGAGTCATGAGATTTCTGAATCGGACGGGGACGCATTCTGAGTAATCTTAATATAACTTAACTTTGTCCGGCTTGTCTGGCAGTTATCAGTTATCAGTTATCAGTTATCAGTTATCAGTTATCAGTTCACTGAGAAAACTCCCCACACCCCACACCCCACACC
>NZ_JAQMSY010000253.1:0-49288 GCF_028329095.1 Microcystis sp. CS-574 | reverse complement strand
GGGTGCCGATCCCCCCTTAGTCCCCCCTTAATAAGGGGGGTGCCGATCCCCCCTTAGTCCCCCCTTAATAAGGGGGGTGCCGATCCCCCCTTAGTCCCCCCTTGATAAGGGGGGTGTCTGACAACTTTTAACGCCTACCTACTTAACTCCCGTATCCTCTTGACAAATTAGCTTAGTCCCGGGTTGAAAGAGTGCCGAGAAGACAGTTGAGACTGAAAATCAGCCAAGCCCAATTTTCAGGTAAAAAATGCTCTATGATTAACCCTAAAGATACTGTAAAACTGGTTTCATGCTCTCCGAGATTAAAAACATAGCCGAGAGTCTCGCACCCCGATTAGTGGAGATTCGCCGCCACATTCACGCGAATCCAGAGTTAAGCGGGCAAGAATATCAAACTGCCGCCTATATTGCCGGGGTTTTGTCTTCCTGTGGTCTATCGGTGCAGGAAGCGGTGGGAAAAACGGGAGTTAAGGGAGAATTGGCGGGAAAAGGCAGTGATCGAAGGATTTTAGCCATCCGGGCCGATATGGATGCCCTACCGATCCAAGAAAAGACCGATTTAGACTTTGCTTCGCGTAAACCGGGGATTATGCACGCCTGCGGTCACGATGTTCATGCTACCGTCGGTTTAGGGGCGGCGATGGTGCTTTCCCGTCTCTCGGAACCTTTGCAGGGAAAAATACGCTTTCTCTTTCAACCAGCAGAGGAAATCGCCCAGGGGGCCAATTGGATGATCCGGGAAGGGGTGATGCGGGATGTCAGCGCCGTTTTCGGGCTGCACGTTTTCCCCTCGATTCCGGCCCGATCGATCGGGGTTCGTTACGGGGCCTTAACTGCGGCTGCCGACGATCTGGAGATTTTTATTCAAGGGGAATCCGGCCACGGGGCCCGGCCCCACGAGGCGATCGATGCTATCTGGATCGCTTCGCAAGTAATCACCACTTTGCAACAGGCAATTAGTCGGACTCAAAACCCTTTGCGTCCCATTGTCCTCACCATCGGCCAGATTAGCGGTGGTCGCGCCCCCAACGTCATCGCCGATCAGGTACGCATGGCAGGAACAGTGCGATCGCTGCACCCAGAAACCCACGCCCATCTCCCAGAATGGATCGAGAGTTTGGTCACGAATGTCTGTGGCACATATAACGCTAAATGTCAAGTAAATTATCGTCGGGGTGTGCCATCGGTACAAAATGACCAATTTTTAACTCGTTTGGTGGAAGAAGCTGCTTTAGAAGCTTGGGGACAGGATCGGGTTTTAATTCTCTCGGAACCCTCCATGGGGGCCGAGGATTTTTCCCTTTATTTGCAACAGGCCCCGGGGACAATGTTCCGTCTGGGAGTGGGTTCTCCTCACCTCCTCAATCCCCCCCTTCACCATCCGGAATTTTTAGTGGATGAGTCGGCAATTCTGACGGGAGTGATTACTTTAGCCTACGCGGCCTATAAATATTGGCAAAGGGAAGATTAAACCGGTTTTTCAAGATAATTTTATGGAAATTTGGCAAGATTTAGCTATTATAGCTTGGACAGAATTGCTGCTGGATAGTTATGAACAGTTAATCGGGCGATCGCTTTTACCCCGGATCGGTACTGGCAAAGAACAGAGTAAAATGCTCTTTTATGCCCCTTTTGTGCTGGTTTCCCACGGTACGCAAACTAATCCGATCTTCAATTATGGTAATCGCACCGCCCTCGATCTCTGGGGTTTAACTTGGCCAGAATTATTAACAACTCCTTCGCGAGCGACGGTAGAGGGAGAGGAAATCGCCCAAGAACGCCAAAAAATGCTGGATTTAGTCAAAAAACAGGGCTATATCAACGATTATCACGGGGTAAGGATCACGAAAAACGGTCAACTATTTCGCATTGAAAAAGCGATCGTTTGGAATATCATCGATCGTGATGGCATTTATTGCGGACAGGCTGCCACTTTTGCCGATTGGATTTTTCTCTGATTTATCGCCCCAATATGACCAACTCAGACCGAATTATTGTTCCTCTTGATGTGCCGGATTTAGAATCAGCGATCGCACTGCTTGATCTGCTGCCAGAAGTCAATTTTTGGAAAGTGGGACTAGAATTATTTGTCAGTAGCGGTGCAGAAATTCTAGGGATTCTGCAAGAAAGACAAAAAAAGAGCTTTCTCGATCTTAAATTCCATGATATTCCCAATACGGTCGCCGGGGCCTGTCGTTCCGCCAGTCGCTATCGAGTGGATTTACTCACCCTGCACGCTACGGCCGGACGGCAAGCAATGACGGCGGCGAAAGGAGCAATATCTGACCTGCTATCGCCGCCAAAACTTCTCGCTATCACCGTTTTAACCAGCCTTAACGCCAGGGAATTAGCCCTCGACCTCAAAATTCCCCTAGAACTATCGGAATATGCCTTAAATCTGGCATTATTGGCCAAAGAATCGGGAATTGATGGGGCGGTTTGTTCTCCCCAAGAAGTGGCGCAATTGCGTCGCGTCTGTGGAGAGGATTTTCTCTTAGTTTGCCCCGGAGTTCGTCCCTCCTGGTCAAGCAAAGGGGATCAAAGTCGGGTGATGACTCCGGCCCAAGCGCTTAAAGCTGGGGCTGATTATCTAGTAATTGGACGACCGATCACTGGTGCCGAGGAGCCAAAAATAGCATGGGCAAAAATTTGTCACGAATTAGCCGATATTTAGGGGTATTACTGGTTATGTTCGGGATTAACTTGCCAGCAGTTAGTCTTCCTCTTTCTAGCTGTCCGGAGGATTTAAATCTTTTAGTCGATCACCTCTTGTCAGATTTACCCGGTTATGCTAATCGAGTTATTACCCGTTCCCAAATCGATCAAGAATTATCTACACCAGTTTTTGTGATTATTGCTGGTCGTCCTGAATTTGCACCCCTACCTTTAAGTGCTAATCAATATTCCGGTCAAATTGCCGATGACACTCAACAGGTTTTTTTTACGACTTTAGAGCGTCAGTATAGCAAAAATCGCTCTGTCACTCTCCAAAATTATCACTGGTTATTTTTAACTAAAACTGGGGAAGGATGGCGATTAGTGACGATTTACAGTCAATTAGCTGCCCTTGAACCTGCTCAAGTCCCCTTACCTCCCTTAGAAACCAGCCAAGGCACCATCGGCCAAGCGGTGCGTCTCTGGCTGCGGGACTGCGAAGCGGGTACATTGCGCTAAATTCGCTCGGCCAAAACAAAGCGATCGAAACCTGCTAGGTCGTTAATAATCTGAATTTGTCGATAATTGCCCTGATTTTCCAGCATTTGCGCTACTTTTTCCCCTTGACCGGCTCTCATTTCCACTAGCCAAAGGCCTCCCGATCGCAGATAATCGGGAGCAGTGGCCACTAGATAGCGCAGCGCGGTCAATCCGTCTTCACCCCCATCGAGGGCCAAACGGGGTTCATGTTCCCGCACTTCAATTTGTAGGTCGAGGATTTCTGCACTGGGAATATAGGGGGGATTGGACACCATACCGCTAATCTGTCCTTTCCACTTCTCTAGGGGTGTCCACCAAGAACCCTGTTTTAAGATAATTCTGTCGGCAAAACCCGTCTTGATGATATTTTCTTTGGCGATCGCTAAAGCCGTTTGACTGTAATCAATAGCATAGATCTCTGCTTTTGTCAAGATACTGGCTAAACCAATAGCGATCGCACCGCTACCGGTTCCCAGATCTACCCAGATTCCCACGTCGTCTCCTCTGACGGTTTCTCCAACGATATCGATTAATAACTCGGTTTCGGGACGAGGAATTAAGACCCCTGGGGAGACTTTCAGGGTAAAATCACGCCAGACCACCGATTCGAGCAAATACTGCAAGGGAACCCTTGCCTTAAGGCGTTTTTGCCAGCGTTTAGTAATTTCCGACCAAGAATAACTCAAGGGGATTTTTTCTCGTTCGCGAAAGGATTGTAAGCGCAGGGAAAGAGTATCTAAATCTGTCACTGCTTGCAGAAAGATATCCACTTCTTTCGGAGATAGTTGCGCTTGCTCTAAATCAGCGATCGCCTGTTGGCGCCATTGACTTAATTCTTGACCGGAAATACTCGCAGACACAAGACTTAACGATTGGGGGCGGGGGGATTATTGGTATTATTATTAGGGCGTGGCTGATTTGCCGGGGGTTGGTTGGGAGCATTTTGGTTGCTATTTGCCCGAATAAAATCAATCGTTTCTTGGCTAGGATAGAGGAGAATTTTGGTTAAAGCTTCATCCTGGCTTTGTTGTAGGGTAGCGATGACACTTTCTAAGGGAATAACATCAATTTTCACCGTGGTCGCTTCTGCGGGATTAGCTTTTTTATATTGTTCTACCATTTGCAAAGCGGCGGCCTTTTCAAAGAAGAAAGGAATCAAATCCTGATTATTGCGACTGATCACCAGAAAATTACTCTCTTTTCCTGCTTTCGGCACAAACAAAGGTACACCACCTTGATATTGTTGACCTCTTTCACTGAGCAGTTTTTTCGCTGATTCTACTTCCGACTCTTTGGGAACAAAATCGATAATTAGACGATTTTGATCGGTTTGACTGGTTTGCATTTTATAGACCTGTGCCAAAGAAACAGCCTGAACTTTAACTTTGCTGGCCACTTCAGGATTCTCTTTTTTCAGTCGTTCAAAAAAGTTTTGTGCGTCCTGCCGACTGATAAAAACTCCCGTGAATTTCTGTTCTTTTTCTCCCACGGCAATTAGGGGAACTCCTTGATCATCGGCAATAGCGAAGACAGGTACAGACTGCAAGGTTTTGACGATTTGTTCTTCTGGTAAAGCGAGTGCTTTAGAATAGCTGCCCAGCAGCGAAGTCAACATTGTCGTTCCTACTAAACCAAGAGTTGCCGTCCAACGAATGAGAGATTTCATCAAAATAATTACCTCGTTATTACTATTAACCAATATTTGCCGTTAATCTGAACTATATCGTCTGCTTAACTCCTCCGATTAGGAGTTTTCTGATGAATAACCAGCCCCAAAAGTTCCCTTTATTGGCTTGGTTCTGAACTATCATAGCTAAAAAGATCCGCACTTGGTGAGATGAGGTGGCAGCGTCAGCCCGGAAACAGGAACAATTTACGGGCTGATCTGGGAAATAATAGGGATTAATTAGATTTTTTAAGTTAAATTCTCAGAAAAAAATCCCTTTAGCTCTGGTTTAAGCTGGCTTTTACCCTAATAAGCCCCAACTTGAGCTCAAAAGGCATCCTTTTGTCTGAATCAGTTAGTCAACGGGCCACCTTTTGATCTTGGCACTACTAATGACTTTCCGAGAGATGGTGCGGATGGGCGATCGCTAACCGCAGCCATTGATAGGAAACTAGATTTAAAATCAGTCCGATGATCAATAAAATTGCCATGAGAGCAATTTGATACCAGGCGATCGGTCTAACCAAAAGATCGGCGATCAGATGGGCTAAATTCAAGACAGAATAGAGAATTGTCAGCCAGAAATGGACTTTTCGCAAGGAGCGACTTTCGCTAAAATTGACCCCGATAATCGCTAACATTGGCAGCAAAAAAAAGAGCAACATTCCCCAGAAAATCGGATCGAGATTGCTGGTTTGATGACTCTCGACGATCGATTGACCATGGAAGAGTGGCATTAACCCCAGTTGGGTGTGAAATAGAGTTCCCAAGAGGAATGTTGTCCAGAGAGCGGCAATTTTTTCGGGATATTTCGCTGTTTTCACGGTAATTATCCTCGGAATTAGTTAAATAAAAGCTCGGGCTAGGTGAGAAAGTATTCTTAAATTGTTCCTAATCACTACATTCCAGAAAAAGTTGCTGTATTTAAAAGGTCAATTTAAGTCTGAATGGCATCACTATCTGATCCATCGAAGTCTCACTCCGAAGTCTCACGGCCGAAACCTGATTCCTCACCTAACGGAAGATTTTTGATTTTTGCAAGAGGTCTAATGTTCATTTGACTTAGACTAATAGGCAACCATATATATTATATCCCATGCGGCAATTTCTCTATATTTAATAAATCTTGACATTTCTCTCCCCAACTAGCGATTCAGATTTTGGAGTTTTTGGGGACTTCCAGGGTTTTGATCTCTCGAATGATAGGAGCGAGTGCTGCTAAATCAGCGACTGCTTAGGGTGTAATAGCAAATCTATTTTTAATAGTTTGATAACTCCCAATCTAACTTTAACTTCCCACTATCCTATAACTTATTAAACAGGATTTAGTATTGGCTGATTTTACCTTCGATCTCCCCTGCCACCCTTAATAAAGGAAGTGCCGATCCCCCCTTAATCTCCCCTTGATAAAGGGGGGAAATCTGACAACTTTTAACATCTACCTACTTACTAGGTTGATTTTGCCCGGGCCAGCCAATGGAGGTTAAAGATTGCTTGATAGATGGGATTATGGACCCGCAGCTGGCCCTGATCTTTGATCACTAACCCTGATAAAAGTAACTCTTTTTCTGGGGGGCTATCCTCGGCAATCACCTCTTTTTCCCTTAAAATCCGTTCATAGAGTCTCAGGAGCAACTGGGAGCGATGACTGTTGAGAAGCCGATCGCGAATAGTCCGCAGATGTTCCGGTTCATCCTGAGCCTCCCAATTGCCAATGATCTTCTTCTGTACTAAGTCCTCAATCCAGAGGGACTCACCATTGGGTGGAATCGGCGAGGTGGCGGTGCGAATTAACTGACAGAGTTTTTGGGTCAGAAAAGGTTGACCGTTTGTCCAGGCAAAGACTTCTTTTAAGACAGTTTGCGGGTTACTAAATTTCTCGGCCAATCCGCGCAGTAAAGGCTGGGCTTCGTGTTCCTTAAAACCCTCCAATTGAATCGAATGACCGATATTAAAAGGAGTGATTTGGTGGTCGGTAATTAAATCGGAGGGGGTGACAACACCGAAGAAAGCGAAGGTCAAACGCCGATAGAGCGGGTTAAAACCGCGCTGGTTATAGCAGGAACGAATCAGGGCAAAAAAGTCATTAACCGCAAAATTTAAGCCCAAAACGCTATCGATTTCATCGATAAAAATCACGATTGGTTTCGGGGGAGAACCTTCCACTATCCCCACTTCCAGCAATAACACCTCTTCGATAAATTCGCCCAAGCGCTGCACTGCCGAGACATCTTCCCGTTCTTGCCACCAAGCTTTCAGATTGACCCTTTTGAGCAGGCCAAAACGTCGTCCTAACTCGAAGGCTATCCCCTTGTACCATTGGTCAGAAGTGACATTTTCACTGCCGATGCGGGTTAAATCAATGGGAGCGCAACAGATGCCCTCGTGTTGGAGGTGATCGATCATGCGTACCATTAAACTAGACTTACCCATTTGACGGGGATTGAGAACATAGCAAAAATCGCCGCGTTTGAGGGCTTTATAGAGATAACGGTCGGCGGCGCGGACCACGTAGGTGGGTGCATCCATAGGCAAACTGCCCCCCACTTGGTAGTCAAAGGTGCTAGATTCTTCGGTACTTCTGAGCAGTTCATTTTCAAACAGTAATTCTGCTTGGGTGGCCTTGAGAATTTCTAGGGTTTGGCTGAGTTCCAGGGTGCGCTCCCGCACTTTCTGTTCTAGGGTGCGGCTATACTCGGCTAATTCTTGGGTAAAGCGAATCCGTTCCGCTTCCGCCTGTTTTCGTTCGCTAATATCGGTAAAAGCGGTGATCGCATAGATAATTTCTCCTTTTTCGTCAAAAACGGGCGTGGCATACACTTCTAGGGGGATAATCTTCTCTCCTTGGTGAACTTCTATATCATCCACCGTGTTTTTTTCCCCCCTTAAAGCTCGGACAATCGGATGGTATTCTGTGGGATACAATCGATCGGTTCCAGCTTGATATAACTGATAGGTTTCCCCCAACTGATTAGCCGTGGTGATATTAACTATCTCTTTTCCTAAAATCTCTTGGGCGGTTTGATTGGCATAATAGGGTTGACTGTCGGCATCGAGGACAAATACCCCCACTGGCATGGCTTCTAAAAATTGCGCTAGTTGTCTCTGTTTGGCTTTGATTTCGGCGTAGAGTTTGGCGTTAGTAATTGCGATGGCAGCTTGGCTAGAGAGCAATTGCAGCACTTCCAATCTTTCTTGGGTAAAAGCCCCGACGGTGAGATTATTTTCTAGATAGACAATTCCCCGCAGTTGTCCTTGGTCGAGTAGGGGTGTGCAAAGCAGCGATTTGGTTTGATGGATTTTAATATAGGGATCGTTGCTAAAATTGCCCTGATGGGCAGCATCGTTATTAAGAACGGTTTGACCGCTCCGGGCCACATAGTTAATAATTGAGACGGGAAGATGTTCTTCGATCGCATTAGATTTAAAGACTGTCACCCTATCTTCCTGCACTGAACCGGAGGCTTCGATCGATAGTTGTCCGCCGCTTTCTAGGATAAGATAGCCCAGCTGCGCCCCAGCATTTTCGATGAGAATTTTCATCAGGGTGGCGAGTAATTGATCTAAAACTATCTCACTAGAAATGGCTTGGGATGCTTTCATAATCGTGGCTAAATCTAACAGTTCTCCCGCATGACTAACTGAATTTTTTCTGGTGGTAGTTCTCGTGGTTTCGGTCAGGGAATTGGAACCATAATTATTGACCATTAACTGAGAATAGCGGCTTTCTATATCTTTGACTTTAGCTGTTGCTCCCCAAAGAGAATAGAGATAGGCAGCTTCATTGATGTAGGTTTTGGCAATTTTTACTTTACCCCAATCGAGATAGAATTTCGCCGCTAGTTCGTTAGCCAGTGCTTCTTCATTAATGTATTCATTTTCCCTGGCTTTAGCGATGGCTAGATCGTAGTTTTCTATGGCTTCTAGATAGGATTGCTGCACTCGATCCTTTTCCGCTGCCACTAAATAAAATTTATGGAGATAGTTAGAGGGGGCTTGATTGGCCCATTCCTGTTGCTTTTTCTGATTATTCGTCACTCGTTCTAATACTTGCTTTTTTTGGTCATTGTCCAGATGATTATAAATAGCTAAATGGGCGAGGGAATCATAGAAATTATGCAGAGAAATCAATAAAGTAGCGGTGGCTCCCCCTAGATAATTTTGGGCTTGGTTAGCATTTTCAATGGCTTGTTTGTACTGTCCAAATAGATAACAAAGGTATAATTTATTGACAAATAAAGCACAGAGACCATAGAGATCATTAGCCTCTAGATGGTACGGTAACATAAGAGTTTCTTGATAGTATTTTCCTTCTAAACGGCTGGGATTTTCCGAGCGCCCCAGCAGATTTAAAACTGTTTGTCCGTAGATTTTTAGATAGTTGCGGGTGTTTTCTTGTTTGAGCTTAACAAAAGCCAGATCATAGTTAGCTATTTCTCTAGCTAATTCGGTTAATTCCTGTCCGATAAAGGCGGAATGAAAACAGTAAAGATAGGCGCAGGTTGTTCCGTAGTAGAGATCGCCCATTTCTAAACCGGTTTGATAGGAAGATTTTAACAAAGACAGGGAATTTTTAATCGGTTCTTTCCAGATACTAATAGTGGCGGAAAAGACGGCAATTATTTTCGGCATCAGGGCTTTGGCATGAAATTTATCAGCAATGTTTAAAGCTAATCGTCCAAATTGATAACCCGTTTCCCAATCTTCTAAAAGACCACAAAGAATTAAGCCATAATTGACATAAGTAAAAGCCGCTAGATAACTATTGCCGTATTCAATTGATAAGTTAACCTGTTTTGATACTAGGATGGGTAAGAGATGAGGGGCGGCAATATAAACAGGAGGAAATATGGCACTCGCTATCTTCATGATTGCTAATTTTTCTTCCTCATTTATCGGCGGTAAATTACTTAAATTTTCGATATTTTGACCCGCTAATTTTTGCCTAGTTTTATTGAGTTCTTCCTGAATATCTGATGATTTTAAGGATTCAGGAATCTCGAAATCTAGGCTTTTGAGGACGGATAAACCAATTTCTACCGCTTTTAGTTCGTGATTTTGGGCTTGATAAGCTTCGATGATGACTTCATAAACTTTCACCTTATCTAGGGTTGTTTTTGCCTGTTTTAACACGAGATTAGCCCAGCACTGCATCTGCTCAAAATCTCCACTTAAATAGGCGATTTCTGTGGCTTCAGAATAAATATCTAAAGTCAGTTGATAGTTATTCTTCCAGCTTGCTTTTTTGAGAAGTTTTTGAGCGATTTTAATATATTTTAAGGCTCCAGTTTGGGCATTAGCGGCTTTTGCCTTTTGGGCTGCTAGTAAATTCAAGTTAGCCACTGACTCTCGTTCTTTTTCCTCGCTAATTAGTTGATAACCAAGATTGAGATGATCGACTATTTTAAAAATTTTTTCCGATAATTCATTGGCGGCAGTATGCTGCCAAAGTAAGCGACCAATTTTTAGGTGAATTAAAGATTTTTTGCTGTCTTCGATGAGAGCGTAAGCTCCTTGTTGAATGCGATCATGAGCAAATTTATATTCTTGAATCAGTAATTGTTCATCCAATTCTGAGAGGGGAATAATTAAACCAGCTTCGCTACTAGAAGTTAAAATTGGTAAAAGTTCTGGAGGTGATTTTTCAGAGATTACTGCCAGACTATATAAATTAAACTCTGCCCCAAGACAAGCTGCTAAACTTAAAGTTTCCTGGGTTTCGGGGGGCAATTTCTGCATTTTGCCCATCATAAATTGAATCAGATTATCGGTACTACCAATCCTTTGAATTTGGCCGAGATGCCATTGCCAATAACCCCTATTATTATCGGTTTTAGTGGTTGTTTGCTGCCCCGGTTGGAAAAATAGCAAATTTTCCCAGTAGATAGTTTTGAGAAATTCATTGACAAAAAAAGGATTCCCGTGGGTTTTTTGCCAGACTAAAGCGGACAAAGATTGCACATATTCGGGTGAATGATTTAAGGTGTCAGCAATTAACTGATTGACCTGTTCAAGACCCAGAGGTTTTAAAATAACTTGATTGATAATTATGCCCCCCTGCTCTAATTTATCGAGAGTAGCACTTAGGGGATGGGTGGAATTAATTTCGTTACTGCGATAGGAACCAATTAAAAATAAATAGTCCATATCGCCATCGAGCATAATTAATTCTATTAACTGGAGACTAGCCAAGTCTGCCCATTGTAAATCATCGAGAAAGATGACTAAGGGATGTTCTGGGGAACAAAAGACCCGAATAAAATTTTTAAAGACTAAATTAAAGCGATTTTGAGTAGCGATCGCTCCTAATTGTAACACCTCTGGTTGTGGACCGATAATTAATTCTAGTTCAGGAATCACATCAATAATAACCCGTGCATTCGCCCCCAAAGACTTTAAGAGTTTTTGTCGCCATAGTTGCAGTTGTGGCTGACTTTCCCCCAAAAGTTGCTTGACAAGATGAGTCAAAGCGCTAACCACGGCAGCGTAGGGAGTATCGCGCTGAAATTGGTCAAATTTACCAGAGATAAAAAAGCCGCGTTTTTCAGTAATTGGCTGATAAATTTCCCTAACTAGGGTGGTTTTACCCATGCCAGAATAACCCGTAACTAGCATCAGTTCGGTGTGAGAGGAGTTTTTAGCCGCCGTGGCTACCCGTTGAAAAGCAGTGAGGAGAGTGGCGATTTCTGTCTCCCTACCGTAGAGTTTTTGGGGAATTTGGAACTGATTGGCTAGATCTTGCCCAGCGATGACAAAATCCTCAATTTTACCCGTTGTTTCTAGTTGTCTTAAACATTCTTCTAAATCTGCCCGAATACCATAGGCACTTTGGTATCGTTCCTCCGGGGTTTTAGCCATCAGTTTCCTGATGATTGCCTCCACCACCGGGGGAATTTCTTCCCTGACGAGACTATTAATCTCCAGAGGTTGTTTTGCCAGATGACAGTGAACTAATTCCAAAGCATCTTTAGCCCGAAAAGGTAATTGTCCGGTGAGAAGTTCATAGAAGCTAACGCCCAAAGAATAAAAATCTGTACGGTAATCGAGACTGCGATTCATCCGTCCGGTTTGTTCGGGAGAAATATAGGCTAAAGTTCCCTCAAGGACGTTGGGATTTTTTAGCCCCGGATTTTCCCGCCGCAGGACGCTGGCAATGCCAAAATCGATGATTTTAATCTGTCCGGTTTCGGGGTTAAGAACTATATTGGCAGGATTAATATCTTTGTGAATAACCTTGGCGTTGTGAATTTTCTCTAAATTAGCCACTATTCGGGGTGCAAGACTTAAAAAGTCCCTTAAGGCTAGAGTTTTTTTGCCCTCTAGCCATTTTTTTAAGGATACACCCCCGAAATCTTCCAAAATAATCACGGGAGTTCTGCGGTAGGTTTCTAAACCATAGGCTTTAATCGCCTCCTCGAAGTTCAGGCCGCAGATGGTTTTATACTCCTGTTTGTAATGGGTTAGTTCTTGTGCGGTTGGATATTCTTGCTTGAGGATTTTGAGCATAACCGGTTGATTATCGACGGTGCGAATGGCCCGATAGACTTCCGAGTTAACGCTTTCGTAAACCTGGGCAAGAATGTCGTATCCTTTGAGAACAATCATTTTTTTACTCGGCGATTGTAAACGGCTGCGGGTCTCCCCAAGAAAAATTCTACGGGAACTAAAACAAGACTCCGCAAGGCTGACAGGACTCGATTTACCTGTGAGACGGAAGGACGGGGAGAAGGCAACACTTGCTCGAAATACTCGGAATGCAAGGTAAAACCAAAGTGAACATCTTCCGGCAAACTCAGTTTAGCAATCGGTCCGTCCTTGAGATTGTCAGGGTTAAATAACCAAGCTTCTAATACTCTGGTCGGGGTTAAAACCGTCGTCAATAGATAGCCCTGTTCTTGGGGAATAAACTGAATGCTATCTAAAATATAGCCATCGGGACAAACATAAAAATCCAGTAGTCCCCGACCTAAATGTGATACATGAGTATCACTGGCTTTTTTTTCTTGGCTAATCTGTTCAGTTAACTGATTCCAATCCTTATCGAAGGGAACCTTGGCTAATACCGAGGGCAAGTCATGACAGGGAAGTTCGGCATCCCTGAGGATGCGATTACTCTGGTCGCGACAATCCATATACTGACGACGACAGATTAATTCGCGCACATAACCGACATAAACCTGATAAATAGCGCTGTATCCCTGTTCCAATTCCCTCGGGTCGGCGGTGTAGAGAGTGGTAGAGAACCACCCCGGATGGATGAAAGCTTGTTCGCTCATCACCCTGGCATCTTCGATAACCACTTTGCGCAGCACTCCGGGGTCAAAGGAAAACATCCAGGGGATGCCGTGGTATTCGGGGGGATAACCCTGACCGGTAAAATGTTGGATATCGTCTTTTTCGATCGCTTCGGTTAAACTAATAGTGGCATTTTGGATGGCCACAATCTGAATTTGACCGTTGGTACTATGGTAACTACAAAGGAAGTGATAACTGTCGCCATTGAAGGTAATTAATCGCGAGGGAACGGTGGTTTCTTCTTCCTTGAGATCTTGACGGTTAACCAGATAAATTTGAGTTTTCGGATAGGTTTCTTCAGGCTTGATTCTGATACCTAATAGTTTGGCTACTCCCATCTGAAAAGGCATATCGGGAATCATGATATAATCCTCGGTGACGATGACCGAATGGGGACTACCATCGAGGATAGCTCCCTGTAGTTTCCAGGGTTTAAGTTGTTTTTGTTGATCCCAAAGAACAATATACACCGATTTATCTAAATCTTTTAACATACCTCCCGATATAAGTTTTAGCTTTAATTCACAGGTGATAAATTCTTGGGTCTTTTTGTCGTAGAAGGGGTGAGCGGTATTTTCTAGGACTGGGAAAATAGACAAAGGCACGGAAACAATATGTTGGTCAAAATAACCAATCGGAGTGATAGTATCAAGGGAAACGGGATCCACTTCCCAGTAACGTCCCGCATCGGCAGTGAGAATTAATCTGGTTTCTTCTAGTTGTTTATCTTTGGAAACTTTTTCTAGTTTAACCATAGCAGTATTCGCTATTTCCGAAGAACCTAAAATGCTGACCACAGCGGGAAAAGTGGCTTGACTAATATTAAATATAGGTAAAACTTTTCGCCAAAAACTATCCCAAGTTTTTAGTTTTTTACTGTAAACGTTAACTTGATTATTTTTACCTTGCAAGTCCCATTTAATAATTACACCTTCGCCAGAGAACAAATGACGGTCATTTTTTCGATGAAAAGGACAGACGATAAAAACGTATCCCGACAGATTTTCCGGCCAATGTCCCTCAGTAATTGTGGCGACTGCCTTATATAAATTGTTCTCATCCGGCCGACCGAGTTGCGAGCGACTAAAATTGCTAACGTTGACAGTATTTTGGACAGTATCTTTGTTTGACATATTCATAAGTAGAGTTTGCGGCAAAAAGTTTGTTGGTGGGGTTAGTAGCCGGTCGTCAGGAGATAGGAGTCAGGAGATAGGAGCCGGTCGTCAGGAGATTATTTTATTTATTCCCCCCACACCCTACACTCTACACCCCACACCCTACACCCTCACTGATAACTGATTACTGTTTACTGATAACTGATAGAGGATTTCACCTCTAAAAAATAGCGTCGATACAATTCATAGCCTGGTACTACTTTATCTCCCGATTGTTTGAGTAGTCCCATACTGCTGAGTTTGTAAGCGAGAATTGGGTCTAATTGTACGGGTTCCACCGCGCTCATCACCCGGTCGAGGGCTTTTGCTAGTTCCGGCTGTTGTTCTAATACCGCCCAATGGCGCCGCAGGTGATGGGCATAGATCCCGGTGACAGAGGTGGCGCTGGTTAATATTTGCGTCATGGTTATTTCCTCCCGACTGAGATAGTAGAGGGCAGTTTGTACCAAAGCTGGATGTCCTCCCACTAACTCCATTAGTTGTTGGACTTTTTCCTGATTTTCCCAAGTGAGTTGATAACGTTGGGCTAATTGCAATACCTCCTCCAGACTAAAATGACTTAACTGTGCGGGGAATCCGACGTTAAAGGGGGATTGATTGAGCTGCAGGGGAACATAAATTTCTGTGGAATGGACGACGATAAGACGGAGTTTTTGCCAGATAGGTAGGGTTTTGGATTCTTCGTACCAAGAACGCAGCAGCGGTAAAAAATCCTTGGCCACTTGGGGATGTTCAAAAATCTGATTCAGTTCATCGAGAGCGAGGACAATGGGGGCGGTAATCGATTCCAGGAGATAGTCTTGAATGTAAACCGTACAGCTAATCTTGCTACCTAAATCCTCATCCCAATACTCATCTAATTGCGGTTTTAACTGTAGTTGACGGGCGGCATTGGCACATAACCAGCGCAAAAATTGGTTTAAATCAGCCAAAATCGTCTGGTCCACCTGTTCTAAGTTCAAACTCACCGTGCGGTAGCCTTGCTGTTTAGCAAAATCGAGCATTCTCAAAAGTAGGGAGGTTTTGCCCATTTCTTTGGGAGCTTTTATCCGCACTAAAGCCCCCGGTTTCTTGATTTCCTGCCTTATCTGTTCTTCGAGGGGAAGACGTTCTAAATAAAATGGGGAACCAAGGGGAACAGCCCCATTAGGATAGGGGGGCAATGTCTCCAATTTTTCGCTCTTGGCTGCCGAATTAACCGGAATTTTGTCTTGAGGGGGTGTTTTTAGCTCAAAATTCAGGGCGGCGATTTCTTGCCAGTCGAGGCATAATCGACGACAAATTTGTTCAAAAGTGGCCTGTTCTACCGGTTTACCAGTCAGGAAGTTGCTGACAGTAGCCAGACTAAATTCAGCTTCTTTGGCTAAGGATCGCTGACTGCTAAAGCCCTGCTTTCTCACGGCTAATTTAACTTGATTGAGGCAGTGTTGTTGTACTCTTAGACGGCTCGATAGGGAATCTCTCATAAGAATTAGGGGTGTGGGGGAATGGGGAGGTGGGGGAATGGGGAAGTGAGGGAATTGAACTAAAACCCCAAAACCCCAAAACCCCAACCCCCAACACCTAAAACCTGTCTCCTGACTGACTTGAAAATGACAATGTGGTCACAAAACCACGGCAGTAGATGGCTGAAGTCAGGAAAAGGCGACAGCCCAACTGGGAAATATTCTAGACCAATTTAAGAGACAACCGGAACAGGCTCAAAAGTAACTTGATAACCAAGCTTCTCTAAACGTTTAACCAGACGTTTTTTCACAAATTTCTCGGTCAAACTGGGCAATCGTCTCGTCAATACTGTCAATCAGACTTAGTAACTGGGCGAGAATAAATTGCTGACCGGGACGCACCCGACCGGAGAGTGCTTCTACCAGCAAATCCTGTTTTTGCCGCAGTCTTCCTTGGGCTAAGGCGGCCATCACTATACTCCCAACACAGTTAAGGCTATTTGTGGGGAACAGTAGTCTGTCCTCTGGGGATGATGCCAAATCCCGTCATATTTCATTTTATTGCCAGCCGACACTCGACGAGCGATAACTAATTTTTGATAAGCTAAGAGACAGTAATTATAATTTCGTCGTCAATCCTATGATTTTGCCAGGTAGTACCGTTCGAGTCACCAATCCCGATGATACCTACTATAAATTTGAAGGTTTAGCCCAGCGTTTAAGCGATGGGAAAGTGGCCGTTCTTTTTGAGGGGGGCAACTGGGATAAGTTAGTCACCTTTAATCTCTCGGAATTAGAAGAACTAATTATTGCCCCGGCTAAAGGCAAAAAATAACCATGCGTCCACCCTTACCGCAATTAGCCACGGATAACCGCCATCCCGATCATATCGCCGAAGTTATCGAGACGACGACGACCGAGTTCTTAGCGCAATGTTTGGAACCAGAGGAGTTAAACTTTCCTTTTATGCCCGCTTTTGGTAGTTGGGTAAAAGCCTACGATGAAGAAACGGGTAATAAGATTTTTGGGATTGTCACCTTTGCCACCACTGCCCCCATCGATTCGGTACATCGTGCTAGAGCTTTGGGGTTATCTTTGGCTGAATTGCGGGAACAACAGCCGCAGATTTTCGCTATGTTAAAAACGGAATTTCGGGCAACTATTGTCGGTTTTGAAACCCTATCAGGACAATTTAATGGCAATGGTTCCGGTCGAGGTTATATCTATCAATATATTCCTCCCCGCCCTCCACAAATTCATCAGGCAGTTTATCAATGTGAGTCGTTAGAAGTGGTTTATTTTAGTGAACAATTAGACTTTTTAAGAATTTTATTACAGGTCAAAAATACTCCCGTGGAAGCTTTGGCAGCCGCTTCTATCCGTCAGATGTATCAATTGCGTCAAGCCGATCGACAATGGTTAGTGAATGTGGGCAGACAGTTAAGTGTTTTACTTAAAGATGATTATGATCGCTTGCGTTATATTCTCAGTCAAATTCATATTAGTCCTTAGATGATTCGGCGTTGCTGATTTTAATTATGAATTGTCTTCTGAGCAATTCTTCAAACTCCAAACCAAGTTAACTTGTGGATACTTTGTACAATTAGCATTCATATCTGGATTGCTGCAAAACTGATACCTGATAAATGGACAACTCTTATTCTCAATTAACCGAAGACTTGCTGAAATTGGTGCAACATTTGCCCCACTTAAAAGATGGCAAATGGATTCAAAGATCTCTGGAAGCAATAGTCAGAATTGCCGAGGAGGAAATTGATCGCCTCGATTGGAAAATTCTAACCTATGCGATCGAAGATTTAGAAAAGGGATTTCAGGTATTTTACCCCTACCGTCACATTCGTAAACTGACCATTTTTGGCTCGGCACGCATCAAACCCGAGAGCAGTGAATACCGTCTGGCAGTAGAGTTCGCACGCTGTATCAGTCAGTACGGTTTTATGGTGTTAACCGGTGCTGGCGGCGGTATCATGCAGGCAGGGAATGAAGGCGCCGGACGGGAAAATTCCTTCGGATTAAATATTCAGCTACCCTTTGAACAGGGGGCTAATCCTTATATCATAAATGATGCCAAATTAATCGATTTTAAATATTTCTTTACCAGAAAACTATTTTTTCTGCGGGAAAGTGACGCAGTAGCTTTATTCCCCGGCGGTTTCGGCACCCAAGATGAAGCCTTTGAGACGCTTACCCTCTGTCAAACCGGTAAATACGGACCTGCACCCCTAGTATTAATTGATGAGCCTGATGGGGATTACTGGCAAACTTGGCAAGAACAAATTAGTGAAAATCTGCAAAAAAGAGGACTGATATCCGCCGAAGATCGGAATTTTTATACTATTACCAACGATCTAAACCACGCTTGTCAAACAATTCGCCACTTCTATCGGGTCTATCACTCCAGCCGTTTTGTGGGAGAATCCTTTGTTATTCGTCTTAATCACGAACTAAGCGAGGAACAGATCGAACAAATTAACCAAAACTTCGGCGATATCCTAGTTAAAGGGAAAATCGAACCCAGTCAAATTCTAGAACGAGAGAATCGGGATTCCAGCCACCATTTACCTCGTCTAGTTTTTTACTTCAACGGCAAGAGTTACGGACGCTTGTATCAATTAATTGATCACATCAACGATTTAAGTCCTGTAGTTGCCCTTGAAGAGCATCCCGAGAGAAAATAAATACTAGGCCAGAGTTTCTGGACAGTATCCTAAACCCTTAGTAAATTGTTGCCGAAAAGCCTCTATATCTTGCTGATCCGGGGTACCATGGGAGACGATCGCCACTTGGTAACGACGCATGACATCAATGGGGGATTGTCCCGTTTCCAAACTCCAAAAAACCATCTGGAGACGCATTTCCGGTTGATAGGGAATCCCTAACTCATTCATGTAGGCGCGAAAATCCCCGTGTTGGCAAGGAGTAAGCATTTGATTAAACTTGACCTTGACCACCCAACCGTTAATCTGATGAATAACCGTCATGACGGAGGAGGGTAGATGAGTCATCGATCGCAGGTACTCGGTGACTCGTAGCGTTAAACTAGCGTTAGCAAGAAAATAGAGATAGTCCATATTGGCCGCTGGGATGTTGGCTAACAGTCACGATTAGTGTTATATCTCTAGTCTGACGATAAACCGTTCCAGATACCAAGGGGAGAAATCCCCGATTTAGTGAAGTTCGCCTGGGTAGAATTACCCGACTTTTGCGAAGATCTTTATGATGATAACGACGATGATCCCTGACCAATCACTCTCCAGCTACGATTATCACCTTCCTCCGGAGTTAATTGCCCAAAATCCCGCAGAACCCCGAGACAGTTCCCGTCTTTTGGTGGTAGATTCTCCTAATAGTCATAATTTGGCTATTTTTCGGGATTTACCTACTTGGTTAGAGCCGGGGGATTTGTTGGTTCTCAACGATACCCGCGTGATTCCGGCCCGTTTATTTGGTCGTAAAACCACCGGCGCACCCATAGAAATATTACTATTGGAAGAACAAGATGACCATCGTTGGTTATCTCTAGTGAAACCGGGAAAACGCTTTAAAGTCGGTTCAGAAGTCCTTTTTTATCCGAAAACAGGGCGAACGGAAAACAAAGAAAAATTATGGTTAGCGAAAGTAATCGATCGAGATCTGAACACCAGTGGTCGTCTGCTGGAATTTCAACGTCATCCCGGACGCAGTTTTTGGGATATGTTGGAGGAGTACGGTCATATTCCTTTCCCCCCCTACGTCACCGAATCAGAGGCGGAAGAAGACCGTTATCAAACAGTTTACGGTTATAAACAGGGTTCTGTAGCCGCTCCCACGGCCGGATTACATTTTACTCCCGAATTATTCCATAAGCTCGCCCAGAAGGGTATAGATACCACCTATATCACCCTTCATGTGGGAGTGGGAACCTTTCGCCCCGTGGAAGTGGAAAATATTACAGAACACCTAATGCACCGGGAATTTTTAGAGATTTCCGCCGAAACTGCCGAAAAAATTGCCCAAACAAAGGCTAGAGGTGGCCGGGTTATCGCCGTAGGAACTACGGTAGCTCGCGCCTTGGAAGGGGCAATTAAAGAAACTAAGAGCGATAAAGTAACCGCTTTTCAGGGAAAAACGAATTTATTTGTCTATCCGGGTTATCAATGGCGAGTTATCGACGGCATGATCACTAATTTTCACCTACCCAAGTCCAGTTTGATGATGTTAGTCAGTGCCTTAGTCGGACGGGAAAGACTATTGGCATTGTATCAAGCAGCTATCCAAGAGCGTTTCCGTTTCTATTCCTTCGGTGACGCTATGTTAATCCTACCCAGCGCTTGCAGCAGTAATCGGTAAGTAGTTGGACAAAATTACATCCACACCCCAGAAAGAAGGAGGGCTAGAACTGCGGAAAGGGCAACAGGAAAGGGGAAAAATATGTATAAGCGGCCCGCGCATCTAAATTGGTCTAGGTCGATTATCGAACCACCTCTAGCCTGTTGTCTATCCTAACCAAGAAATGAAAAGAAAAGACATTAAAATCGGTCGCCGCTATTCTAGCAAACCCCTGCAAATATTTTTAATTATTGCCTTCATCGTCGCCGCTCCCTTTGCTATTTTTTATCTTATTGCCTTGGCCTATCTCTGGCAAGGCGATCGACTTTTGGCCTCGGGGGAGAAGGAATCGGCTCTGTCTGCTTACCGAACAGTTTTATCTTTTGACGAAAATTCAGTCCAAGCCCATATAAAAATCGCTCAGGTCTTGCAAAGTCAAAAACGCTATTCTGAAGCCTTACAAGCCTATGATCGTGGCTTTATCGTTAATCATAAACCACCGATGGAACCCTCCCAAAGTAATTATTTAGTGGCTTTGGGGGATATCTTCGCGCAGGAGGAAAAATGGTCAGAGGCGATCGATGCTTACCAAAAAGCAATGATCATTAAACCAACTTTTAAAGCGCAATTTCAGCTAGGAAAAGCCCTCTATAGTTTACAACGTTGGGATGAGGCGGCGAAAGCTCTGCAAGCAGCGGTTTTTCTCGATCCTAGTCAGGGAAAAGCCTATTTTTATCTGGGAAAGGCCTACAGTGAACAGCAACTCTGGCCAGAGGCCAGTTATGCCTATCAGCAAGCTCTAGAATTGATACCTAATCAGGGTGAAACCTACAAAAAATTAGGAGAAACCCTGGCAAAACAGGGGAAATGGGAGGAAGCAGAGCAAATATATCGACAGGCTTTAATTTACGCTCCTAAAGATGGGGATATTTATAATTATTTAGGTAAAGCTTTAGCGGAACAGGGAAAACTAGGGGAAGCCATGGCAGTTTTTCAACAGGCACGGCAAATTAGCCCTAAAAATGCTAAGATTTACCAAAATCTCTGTTATATCTATATCAACAACGGTCAGATCGATGAGGGTCTAAATTGGTGTCGGCAGGCCGTAGAAATTGATCCCAATTTATCAGAAGCTAGATTTATTTTACAGGAAATCCAACGGGGGCGATTAATTCACGACAATCCCGAATTATTAAAAATGCCAGAGATAATTCCCAGTGTTAAGAGTGATCCTCTGGTGAATTTAAAACGCTCAATTGTTAAAATTGTCATTCGCGGCAAAAATAAAAATGGTATCGGCACTGGTTGGTTATTAAAACGAAATCAAGACACAGCTTGGATCTTGACTAACCGCCATGTGGTGACGAATTCCCGTCAAGAAATCGATGCAGGATCCCGCATTTTTGTGGAGTATTATAGCCAACCACCCCAAGGAAAAATCCGCAAGCGTTCAAAAGCTAAAATTCTCCACATTACCCCCCCTAACGACTGGCTCGATTTAGCAGTATTAGAGGTAAAAAATCCCCCCCCAGATTTAAAACCTTTAGCTTTAGCACCCCTGCCAATTGCCCCTAATCAACCAGTAATCTCGATCGGTAATCCTTTTAATCAAAAAGATTGGACTGTCAGCAAAGGCACGGTTAATGATAATAACGAAAAATCCTTAAGTTTGTCCATGTTTGTCGTTTCTGGACAGTCGGGAAGTCCAGTTTTAAACGATAAAAATCAAGTGGTGGGAGTGATTTCTCAAGCGGGTTTATTTTGTGATAATCCCTCCACTCCTAAACCCCTAGAAAATGCCGTTAAATTAGGCTGCGGTTTAGCAATTCCCATTGACAGAGTGCGAGAAAGGTTAAGGGAGTGGCAAGTTATTGTCAAGTAAAAATATGACAAATTTAATGATTAAGTAGGGATCATCTTATATTTAATTTCACCTCGCTTGCCCTGAACTAACTACATCCTTGCCAACTTGTTCGGCTAAAACTTCCCCAGTAAACTCGGCAATGGCAGCATCATAGTTTTTCACTTGATCGCACCATTGGAATTGAGAAGATAACTCATATAGCCTTTTTTCAGATCCTCCGGCTTTTCCCACTGATTTCTTGGCAAGCTTGCTGATTTAGCGATCGCTACCCAAAAGGCAATAACTAAGAAAAATTTGATAATCTTTTTCTGATTCATTAGACAGCTTTGGGGGTAGATTTATGGCTGTCATTGGGGAAAATAGATTTTATTTCAATTAAATAATAGCCTAAAATACAGGTAGCGACCACATTTTTTCTAACCGTTATCAGTCTGATATTTAGAGTGATATAAGCTATCGGTTCCGATCTATACAATCTGTCAGTATTTGCATTTCGTAGGGAGTGATTGCGTGTTTTGGATCATTTTCTGGAATACCCGCCTCAGATGCACAATTTTTTACAAGCTTTGTCGCTGGATCATCCGCTTGTTGATATTCATCCCATTCTGAAGATGAGGGGGAATATGTTTCCTTTTGAGTTTCTGAAGATGAGGGGGAATATGTTTCCTTTTGAGTTTCTGAAGATGAGGGGGAATATGTTTCCTTTTGAGTCGGAAAATAACTATCGTTTATCCAAGCTAATGCGAACCCACCCAAAATAGTAAAAAAAATTATCCTCTTTATTGTTAGCGACATAACTCTATCCTGTTTTTTACAATAGCGTTACTATCCTACTTTAGTCAAGATAAGGGTTTAAAGGTATAGTGGTTAAATAAGAAAATAACCAATCTCCCCATTTTTCCCTCTCTCCAAGAAAAATTAATAAGAGTTAGACATAAGCGGGAATAGAATACATCCAATCTTATCATTATTTTTGACAAGAAAAACATAAAGAGTAACGAAGATCCTTATTAACCGCGAAAACGAGAGATGGTTTTCACCTGTCCTGGTGTTGCCTGATAACTGATAACTGATAACTGATAACTGGTCACTGATAACTGATAACTGCTATGCTACTCTAGGCAGAAAACCATTTGATCGAGAACACCGTGGCTAACCAAGAAGCAACTTCCCCCGCTATTCGTACCCCCTTATACAACTTAATTGCCCAACAAACCAGCAAATTTACCCCTTTTGCGGGTTGGGAGATGCCGATACAGTTTAGCGGCCTAAAAATCGAACATAATGCTGTCCGCAACGGTGTCGGGATGTTTGACATTTCCCACATGGGCAAATTTATCTTAACTGGAGATAATCTGGTTCAATCTCTCCAAACCCTAGTTCCTTCTAATTTAGCCCGTTTAAGGGCAGGAAAGGCACAGTATAGCGTTTTACTTAACCCAGACGGTGGCATAATCGATGATATTATCTTTTACTACCAAAGCGAAAGCCAAGGCGTATTAATTGTTAATGCCTCAACCACCGATAAAGATCGAGAATGGATTTTAGGCAATTTAGAGGGATCGGGGGTCAAATTAAAGGATTTATCGCGAGAAAGGGTCTTAATTGCCCTGCAAGGACCAAAGGCAGCGACAATTTTACAGCCCTTGATCGGGGAAAAATTAAGCGATTTTGGCCTATTTAATCACTGGGAAAGCCAGCTTTTCGGGGAAAAAGTTTTTATCGCTAGGACCGGTTACACGGGAGAAGATGGGTTTGAAATTATGGCCCCCCCTGAAATCGGGCAGCAACTTTGGACAGAATTCTTAAATTTAGGGGTGACTCCCTGCGGTTTGGGGGCCCGGGATACCCTGCGTTTAGAGGCAGCTTTAGCCCTTTATGGACAGGATATCGACGATAGCACGAGTCCCCTAGAGGCTGGCTTAAATTGGTTGGTTCATCTGCCAGAAAAAAGCGATTTTATCGGTCGCAATGTCCTCGAAGACCAAAAACTTAATGGTGTCAATCGGCGCTTGGTGGGATTGCAGATGTCCGGCAAACATATCGCGCGTCACGATTATCCAGTAGTATTCGCTGGGGAAGTGGTGGGTAAAGTCACCAGTGGCACTTTATCACCAACTTTAAACACAGCGATCGCTTTAGCCTATCTTCCCACACCTTTCGCCTCGATCGGACAAGCGCTCGAAGTGGAAATTCGCGGCAGTACCTACCCCGCTACCGTCGTTAAAAAACCCTTTTATAAAAGTAAAAAGTAACGTAACTACCGAGGTCTTGACAAATTAGGAAAAAACCAGAACTTCCCCCTTGAGAACTTGAGTAAAAACTTGTTTGTTCCTTGTTCCTTCTTAAGTCCGTCTGTTGAGGAGGCTGAGAACTATTCTGAGTATTTGATCCCAGTCTCCTCTCCAGCTCGGCTATCTTTTCCCGCAGAGCTTGATTTTCCTTGTCTAATGCATAAATGAGATGCTCCCGAATTGACTCTTCAAAGCCTTGCCGTCGCCAAGACTCCTACGAATGATCAGCACTGATGATCACACAAAGTCGAGAAGAGCAGCTTATCTTCTTGCTTAACATCCTAAACTTCCAGAAGAGCCGCTTATCTTCTCCCTTAACATCCCAAACTTCGATTGTCACTGCTGAAACTTACCCATATACTTGTGAACAAGTTACAACTATAGAGTAGATGCTAAAGTTTTCCCTTTAACATTTCTCTGGAAAATCCTTTGAATAATTGAATACCTTGGCTTATATACCGTGATTTTATCAAGGTTATTTTGAGTGCCAATAAGATAGTTGTAATTGCTAAATGACAATAAATCATAAGCTTTCGGGAAATACCGAAAAAAGACCTGGCTGGGTTCCCCCGCTCCTAGGATAACCAGATAGTTATCAAACACAATTATTGTCCTCAAAACAAGGAAAAAAATGCCGAAAACTCAAAGCGATAAAATCGCCCATCCTATAGCCGTTGTCGGAATGGGTTGCCATTACCCTGGTGCCAAACAATTAAGCGAACTTTGGGAGAACATTTTAGCGCGTCGTTGTCAATTTCGCCAGTTTCCCGATCAACGTTTACCACTCTCGGAATATTATGATCCCGATCCCGCCACTCCCGATAAAACCTACGGAACACGCGGGGCCTTCATTGATGGCTTTCAATTCGACTGGATTAATCGTCGAGTTCCCAAAAAAACGGTCGATGGAACCGACATCGTGCATTGGTTAGCCTTAGAAATAGCCGACAAAGCGATCGAAGATGCTGGGTATCGTCGAGATACCGTTCCCACCCAGAAAACTGGAGTCATTCTCGGCAATTCCTTAACTGGAGAACATACTCGATCGAATGTGATGCGGTTACGTTGGCCCTACGTACGAAGAGCCTTGCGGGCTGCTGCCGAAGTCAAAGGACTGTCTGGAACAATTGTGGAAGAACTTCTCGAAACAATGGAGAAATTCTATAAATCCGTTTTCCCACCCATTACCGAAGATACCCTAGCTGGGGGACTGTCCAACACCATAGCCGGACGAATCTGTAACTTTTTTAATTTTGACGGTGGTGGTTATACGGTTGATGGTGCTTGTTCCTCCTCCCTAATCGCCGTTGTCACTGCCGCCAATGCTTTAAGTAATGGCGATTTAGACATGGCCTTAGCCGGTGGCATTGATATCAGTCTCGATACCTTTGAATTAATTGGTTTCGCCAAAACCGGCGCCTTAACCAGCCAGGATATGAAAGTGTATGATCGCCGAGCCAGTGGTTTTGTTCCAGGAGAAGGATGTGGTTTTGTTGTCCTCAAACGCTTAGCGGACGCACAGGCCGATGGCGACTACATTTATGCCCTGTTGGACGGCTGGGCTCTGTCCTCCGACGGCAAAGGAGGCATTACCGCACCCTCTAAGGTGGGACAGTCCAAAGCCCTATTAAGAGCTTACGAAAAAGCCGGTTATAGTCCCCAGTCTCTTCATTTTATTGAAGGACATGGAACCGGAACCCCCGTAGGCGATCGGGCTGAAATTGAAGGGGTAGCCCTAGCCATGAACGCCTCGAAACCTGCCCCCCCTCGTTCCTGTGGCATGACTTCTTTTAAATCCCTAGTTGGTCATACGAAAGCGGCGGCCGGGATCGGGGGTTTCATTAAAGCGGTCATGGCGGTTAATCAGCGGATCGTTCCCCCTACCGTTAACTGTCAAGAACCGAATCCCGTTTTCGAGGAGAGCGCCCAATGTTTATATCCAGTGCAACTAGGGGAAATCTACCCAGAAACGGAGGTTTTACGCGCAGGAGTGTCGGCGATGGGTTTTGGGGGCATTAACTCCCATGTGACCCTTTCTTCCGGCGATCCGGCGACAACTCGTCTCAAATCTGGCATAGCCGAACGGGCTTTATTCGTGTCTAACCAAGATACAGAGTTATTTGTTTTTGGGGCGAATTCAACGACAGACCTGTTCAAAATCGTCGAAAAGCTGAAACCGCGAGTAGAAGGCATGAGTTTGGCAGAAATGCCCGATTTAGCGGCTAAATTGGCGCAAGAATTACCTGAACACTGCTCTACGAGGGCCGCCCTGATCGCAGCAACTCCCGGGGAATTATCCACGGGACTCGATCGCCTCTCCCTACTGCTCACAGAGTCCCCCCTTAGAAGCGGAGAAATGCGCGTCTCTCCCCAAAAGGATCTTTGGTTAGCCGAAAAGGTGCAACGAACCAAAATCGGCTTTCTCTTCCCCGGCCAAGGTTCACAACGTTTAAATATGGCGCGGATGTTGGTGGAACGTTACCCCTGGGCGCAGGATTTTCTCTCCCAAGCCGATCAATGGTTGCAAGAAGCGGGATTTGTGCCGATCGGTCCGGTGATCTACCGTCCTCTCGATCGAGCCATCAATCGCGAAGAGGTGGAAAATTGGTTCCAAGCCTTGACCCAAATCGCCCCACAAACGGTTTGTTTTGTGTCCTTACTATGGCAGAAATACTTACAGCGATTAGGAATTAAACCAGTGGCTGTGGGCGGTCATAGTTTAGGAGAATTAACGGCCTTCCAAGCGGCGGATTGCTATGACGAAAAAACTTTACTTTGTTTCGCCGCCCTCCGGGGACAGGTGATGACGGAGAGTAGTTCCACTACAGGGACAATGGCCAGTTTAGCTTGTTCCCGTTCTCAAGCGGAAGAGTTACTACGAGGAGTCGCGGGATATGTGACAATCGCCAATTTAAATAGCCCCAGGCAAACAGTGATTTCGGGTGAGGTCGATAGTGTTTTGGCGGTTCTTGAAAGGGCTTTGGTGCGAGGGATTCAAGGAAAAAAATTACCCGTCGCTAACGCTTTTCACTCGCAAATGGTGGCGGCGGCGGCGGAAAAACTTCGCCAAACTTGCTCTTTTGCGGAATATCCAACGCCGAAGTTGTGGTTAGTATCTAGTAAAACAGGACAGCAAGTTTCCCAAGTAATTTCTCTATCAGAACACTTCGCTGACCAAATTACTGCACAAGTTGATTTTATTTCTCTATACCAACAGATTGCTCGTCAATGTGACTTCTTATTGGAGGTGGGTCCAGGAAAAGTTCTTTCGGGATTGACCGCGGAAATCGCTGAAGTTCCCCTCTGTTTGCCCCTAGAATCTCAAGTGGGTAATACACGAGATCTGAATACAGCAATTGCGGCGATATTTGTGCAAGGAACTGGTATTAATTGGAATTTTTTCTACGAAAATCGGTTGATTCGTCCATTTATTCCAGCGTCAGAACGCCTGTTCATTGATAATCCTTGTGAGCGTTCCTTCGATTTCGAGCGTGAGGAACTCGATCAAATCATCCCTTTTCCACTTCAAACCACATCTAAATCAGCTTCTCTAGAGAACTTACCTGCTTTATCCACAGAGGAAATGAGTGACCTTCTCAGTCATTATTTTTCGCAACGAAGCTCATTTTTAGCCGAATTAATTCGGGCTGATTTAGAAAACCTCTCTTTCCTGTAAACCTATTCGCTGGATGATACCATGACTCACGAAAAACTTTCTCCCAACGAACAAATGAATGAGAGAATTGTCAAAATTCTCTCAGCTTATTTTCAGCAAAGAGGTTCCTTTCTCGCTCAAGTAATCCGCGCCGATTTACAGTCTCTAGGCAGTAACTTTAAGCCTTCAGATATCCCGAACAATGGGAAAAGTCCGACGCATTCTTTTTCGGCTTCAATCCCAGAGAATCCTACGATAAAACCACCGGTTATGGTCGATGCTGCTCCCGCGAAATCTGTACCCACCGTGGCCAGCCAACCTCCTGCCAATTTAGAAACCCAATTAATTGTTTTAGTAGCGCGGAAAACGGGATTTCCCGAAAATACTATTCACCTAGGAGCAAGACTGCTAGATGATTTAAATTTGGATTCTATTAAGGGAGGGGAATTAATCGCGGATTTTGCCAAGGAGTGCAGGGTAGCGGGAAAAGTGGATCCGACCACTCTAGCGAACGCATCTCTTCAAGAAATTCTCGAAGCCGTGCGAGAAGTGATGCCTACCTCAATGGAGCCTTCTACCCCGAATCCAGTGGTAACTACAGAATCTAGAAAGGATGTGCAAACGATTTCTCGCCTCTTGCTAGAATTGGTTGCCGGAAAAACGGGGTTTCCGATCGATAGTTTGTCCCTACAATCGCGCTTACTGGATGACCTGAACTTAGACTCCATTAAAACCGCAGAATTAGTAGCGGAAGCGGCGAAACAGTTGGGCGTTGCCGGCCAGCTCGACCCCGCTCAGTTTGCGAATGCCCCCTTGAGCGAAATCGCTGAGATTTTAGCCAAACATAGTCAATCGCTCGGGACGGACAATCCTTCACCCGTCCCAACCGCTCCCTCTCTAGCTTCTAGCTCTTCTCCTTGGGTTCGTAACTTCGTAGTAGAATATTCCCCCGAAGAAGCGATCGAGCTGCCGGCAGAGGAAAGAGAAAACTGGGAAACCGCCAATTTATTTGCTTACGACAATTGGCCAGAAGCGCGCATTCTCATCGTCGCGGAATCGGAAGAAACGGATTGGGTGCAGATGCTGGAGAAGCACTGGCAAGACAAGGGTGCGATGGTCGAGAAGATCACCTACGAAGAAATGGCCTGGCAAGGAGGGATTCAAAACCCGAAATATACGCACTTCTTGGGAATTTTGCCGCAAAAAGCGCGAGGGGATGGCGATTCCTCGGCGCGATTACTACGAGCTATGTCTCGCCTTAGAGCGATCGCCACTCCCCTCAGTGCCAAGCAATTAGAACGGGAATATGTCACCGTCGCCTATCTTCAATTCGGGGGAGGTCACTTCGGTCGTTTACCCGGAATGAGCAATCTGGAACAATGCGGTACGATGGGCTTTGCCGCTAGTCTGCATTTAGAGCGGGCAGATCTGAAGGTACGGGTGATCGATTTACCCAACCAAAACCCCTCGCCCGCGTTGACCGAAACCATCATTGGTGAAATCGGACGCAAAGAAGCCTATTTAGCCGTGGGCTACGATGAACAATCGATCCGTCGCCTTCCTCGCCCGAAAGTACAGGATCGCACCCAATACGCTTCCCGTTCCCTATCTTGGTCAACGGAGGACGTGGTATTGATTACCGGTGGTGCGAAGGGAATTACCGCCGAATGTGCCATCGCTTTCGCTCGACTCACTGGAGTCAAAACCGCCCTTGTGGGGCGTTCTCCCCATCCCCAAGATGATCCCCTTGATGCTAGTGCGCGCGAGATCGCCCAAACCCTACGGGCGTTTGCGGAAGAACGGCTGATCTGTCGTTACTATTCCTGTGATGTCACCGATGCGATCGCTGTCCGAGAGCTAGTTACTCGTGTTCGCCAAGAGCTAGGCCCGATCACCGGTGTGATTCATGGTTCGGCGTTAAACAAACCCCGTCGGGTGGAAAATTCCACTCTCGGCGAGGCCAAATCGGAAGTAGCCCCCAAAGTCCTGGGCGTTTTGAACCTAATGGAAGCCTTAGAAGAAATGCCGCCGCGACTTTTTGTCGGATTCTCCTCCATTAGTGCGGTTTTGGGATTACCCGGGAATACTTGGTATGGCTTTTCCAATGAATCCCTCGACCTTCTACTTCGCAACTTTGGCGAAAGACACCCAGAAACGTCGGTTTTGGCGATCGCCTTTAGCGTCTGGTCAGAAGTGGGCATGGGGGCACGCATGGGAACGGTTCGGAATCTCAACCGGATGGGCATTGAGGCCATGCCCACAGAAGATGGAGTCAATCGATTCTTAGAACTGATGTTTAAAGATCCCGGCGATTCTCAAGTAGTGGTCACGTCCAAATTGGGCGGCGTGGAAACCATGCGACGGGGCTTTGATACATGGCGTACCCATCGTTACGAACCCCCCGCCTCTTTCTCATTTATCGAGAATATTCACACCATCGAATTGGGAGTAGAAGTGGGTTTCCGTACCCGTCTTACCCTCACTCAAGACTCCTATGTTCGGGATCATATCTATAACGGTTCCTATCTTTTCCCCACTGTCTTCGGTTTAGAAGCGATGGCTCAGGCCGCCTTCTATGTCAGCCAAAAAACAGCATTTTCTCGGCTTCGTCTGCAAGATATCCGCTTAGAGCGACCGATCGTTGTCGATCCCGAACAGGGAGTAGAGATCGAAATTTGGGCGCGAGTTTTCGAAAAGAAATCTCCTCTTGAGCCGCTACAAGTGCGCGCCGAAATCCGTACGGAACGGACAGGGTTTACCATCGCCCATTTTGCCGCCACCTTGATTCTCGACGATCAAAGCGCCGAAGTTCCCCTCTCCACGGTAACTGTACCCGAGCGACCCCTAGATCTTGACCCCAAACAGGATCTTTACGGTTGGTTACTCTTTCAAGGAAGCCGTTTTCAACGACTGAAAAATGTCTATCGTCTCAACTCGAAAGAATTCCTATTCTCCACCCAAGTAGGCGGCGAACGAGCGGAAAAAGAAACCTTCGATCGAGCCGATGGCCCGTTCCTCCTCGGTGATCCCTACTATCGCGACTCTCTTCTGCAATCAGTACAACCGATTATCCCTCAAGATATCTGTTTACCCATCCGCATTGATCGTATTGATCTATACCAAATTCCCCGGAACCAATCCTGTTTTGGACTAGCTATCAATGAAGGACGCGAGGGCAAAGAGTATCGTACCACTGTCACGGCAGTCAACGAGCAGGGGCAGGTTTTGGAAACGTTAGAAGGTTATCAGTTAAGGATTCTAGAACATCGAGGCGACAATCCCACGGCGGAGGAAATCGCCAATCCTGGTCAACGGGACGAACGGCGATTACAAGAACAATTGAAACAGTCGGCCGAAGCCTTCGGGATCGATGCCCCAACCCTAGCGCTCACCTATCAACCCGGTTTACAAAATTTACCCAGCAGTGAGCGCCGACAACAGGAAGTTCCCTTATTCGCCAAAACAGTCGGAAATTTCCTCAATCCTTCCTAATCATTCCGGGAGAATGGTGCGAAAAACGTCTCATTCTCTCCACCTAGTTTCGGAGAATGTTTCAAGATGGGCAAATTCAGACAAGATACGATTACTTCCGCCGTTGATTCTTGGGAACCAGGGAAAACGATGAAAGCACCGCTATATTCGATCACTTCTGGAACAACTCTTCCCCCGGGGATTGATGGTTTACCACTCCCTCAAACTCCTGAAATTCAGTGGTTAACATCAGGTCAACCGATTCTGCAAGGAGCGGGAGTGGAAAATGTCGGGGTTTCCCTATCCCATGATGAGCAATTCTGTCTGTGTGTCTCCGGTTATGGTCGGCAAGGGTGCGATATCGCCCCCATTACTCAACGAAGTCCCCAAGATTGGATCGCTTTACTGAGTTTTAAACGAGAACTTCTACTTCAACAATTACTCGCTCGAGGAGTAGAATCGATCGACCAGGCAGCAACTCGCATCTGGGCCGCCCTAGAAGCTCTCCGGAAAGCTACCCAAGCCATGGACATCGACTTAGTTTTAGAACGATCTCTCGGAGAAAATGTTTTATTTCGAGGCCTCGTTGCCGGTCAGTCTTTATCTGTGCTTACCTTTCCGGTGAAACTTACCCGCAATCCTCAAAGAATGGTAGCGGTGGTGGTCAATTCAACTCCCATTTCCTCCCCTCCCCAAACCACCGTTTCCACTCCCTTGCAAAAACTAATCTGGCGCTGGCCTGTGGGTTACAAGGAAACGGCAACCATTAGCCAAAATGTTTATTTTTCCTACTTCTTTCACTGGATGGGACAAGTACGAGACCGGGCAATTCAACCGATCCGTCATACCTTGGGGGAATATCTCAAAACGGGACGGTGGGGAATGGTAACCAATCGTAGCCAAGTAGAGATTTTTGGAGATTTAGGACTACAGGATCAAGTAGAAGTTCATTTTTGGGTGCAGGAAGTTTCTGGATCAACTGTTAATTTTGGTTACGACTGGTTTCGGGTGACAGAGCAAGAGATACGAGCAAAAATTGCCCATAGTACTTTAACCATGACTTGGACAGAAATTTCTCCTAGTCAAGGCTCAAAAATTCACCCCCTGCCCCAGTTTTTAGCGGATTTTATGGCGGGTCTTTATGAACCGATTCAAACTTCGCCAGTTCCTTCTCTTTTCTCCATGGGCAAGGAACTCTACCGCGGCCATTATCCCCGCGAGAAAGGAAAATTACTCCGGCAAGAATCCTTTCTCACCTCGTTAGAAGAAACGGATGCGATCGGAAATATTAACTTCGCCATCTATAGTGATTGGCAAGGTCGTTTACGTGATCGTTTCGGTTACTCCCTAGTCCCCGAATTCTATGGACGTTCTGGCCAACGAGGAGAATTTCGTTGTCTTCGTAGTCAGATTGACTATTTACGAGAAGCTCTCCCTTTTGAAGAAATTCACGTTTCTATGCAACTGAGGGCTGTATTTGAACGGGGAATGACCTTAGGTTTCGAGTATTTCCGTCAGGATGCGGCGGGTAATTTCCAGAAACTTGCCGTGGGAGAACAGGATGTAATTTGGCTTCTTGCCGATCAACAAGGCCAATTTCAACCCAGTTTTTTACCTTCGACTATTCAAGACGCTTTCTGAGCCGATCGCTCAATTTCTTGGCCGAATTTTTCCAGAAAAAAATCTAGCGAAGTTGAAGTATTCCCTAAATCAGTTTTTTCCTATCTCTTGAGCGGCTATATTCAAGCCACCAAAGTTTTTTAAATCCTAGGAGTTGTTACCGTGAAAAATATGTCTAATCGCCCTTACGATGTAATTATTATGGGGGCCGGGTTAGCTGGCCTTTGTCAAGCTCGACATCTAATGCTCAAAATTCCTAATATTCGGATCGCTATGATTGATCCTCGTCCCGAAAATCGGACAGAAAAGGATCTCAAATTAGGAGAATCTACAGTTGAAGTAGCGACACTATTTTTTGGCAAAGATTTAGGATTGTACGAATATTTAATTGAAAATCATCCCCCGAAATACGGTCTGAATTTTCACTGGCCCAAGCGCAATAATCAGACAAAAACTATCGATGATTACTTTCATATCTGGGCAAATCGGCAACCGGATTTAGCTTCGACGCAACTAAATCGCCCGAAATTTGAACGCGATCTGCTGAAAATGAATCGGGAAATGGGCGCAGATTTTTATAATGGCCGGGTAGTGGATATCGATTTGACCCCGAATGATCAACTACATACCGTTAAGGTTAAATTACCAAACGAGTCGATCGAGTTACAGGGTAAGCATCTTGTAGATGCGGCCGGAAGAAGATTTTTAATCGGCAAGAAAACTAATAATATTAGTTTCGATTCTAAGGATTTGTATGGGGTAAATACTGGTTCAGCTTGGGTTCGGGTTCAAAATGTCGATCGAACAATTTTTCATTCTGGTTACGACCCCACAGGAGCAAGCTGTAGTCATTACTACGCCACCAATCACTGGTTTGGTAAAGGTCATTGGTTATGGATGATTCCCACTGATATAGAGACAATGGAATTATCGATCGGTGTGATTCACCACCATGATTATATTTCCAGTGAAAGCCTCAATAGTAAGGAAAAATTCTATGAATTTCTCAAGGCAAACCATAATATTCTCTATCAATTGGTCACCAGTGCCGAGAATATTGATTTCCACTACTGGCCGAGGCTCGCTCACACCAGTAAAACCCTATACTCTCCCGATAATTGGTATGTGATTGGCGATTCTGCTTGTATTTTTGATGCTTTTTATTCTCTCGGATCGACGATGATCGTATCAGCGATCGATAGTATTACAGAGATTATTCGTGCCAAGTTAGCCGGAGAAGTCAACGCGGCGGAAAAATGCCAAGCCTACAATCAATTCAATCTGACTCTGATCAACTCGATTAATCTCTTTATGCATAACCATAGTCGTCACTTGGGAGATGCCAGTATTATGAGTTGGCGAATTTACTTTGAAAACATGATTTGGTTTGGCATTTTGATCCCCATTTTTGTGGGCAAATGGCACTTAGACTTAGAGTTTATCCCCCAGTTCGTCCAAACTTTCCAAACAACCCTCAGAAGTCTAGTTTATGAAATTCACGATCAGTTCGATCAACTGGTGGACGAAAAGAAAAATATCGGCTTAATGGATTGTTACCGTAGTGATCAACTGATTTGGAACTATCACACCCCTAAGCGTTATACCCACGCCCTCGAAAATGCCCAATATGAACCAAAACAAACCAGCGTATTTACCAGCATGAAGAAAACCTTCTTCTATCTGACCATTTGGTATCTAAAACTGCAATGGAAAAGTGGCGGTCTGTCCCAAGTTTGCCACCCCCGTTCTCTGGGGACAATGGCAAAATTATTGACCACCTCTATTTACATTGGTCTGGGAGATATCATCTATAGTTTAACTGGGAATCATGGCAGTGAAAGCCGATTGATCGCCGAAATGAGACAGGCTTTTCGAGAGTATCAGTATGGGGATACCCTTCAACCTTGGACAGTCGAGGGAGTAGATACTAAATCTCTGGAAATGGAAGCGGAAAAAGTTCCCTTGCAAGTGTAGATATTTTCTAGGGTAAGTTACCCCGTTCAGACAATGTTTACCCCCCGAGAAAAAGCTGATTTCTTTTCTCTCTCTCTCATCAAAAATATCCCTGCTCTTGTTCAATTATCCAATCTTAGGAGGAATTATGCGACGTATTTTCATCACTGGTGCTTCTAGTGGCATTGGCCAAGCTTTAGCGATTAAATTAGCGCAAGAGGGTCATATTTTAGGATTAGCAGCCCGTCGTCAAGATAAGCTAGAACAGGTTGCCCAACAAGTACAGGCAGCGGGGGGTAAGGCCTACCTTTATCCTCTCGATGTGCGCGACCGTCGCCAACAATTCGAGGCGATCAATCATTTCGCCGGGTTAGGGGGTTTAGATGCCGCCGTAGCCAACGCCGGATTCGGCATTACAAAGCCGATTTTGGCAACCAGCGAGGAGGAAGCCCGAGAATTATTCGATGTGAATCTCTTCGGCTTACTCTACACCTTACAAGCTAGCGCTCCCCATCTTCACGAAGGTGTTTTTGTCGGCGTTTCTTCTGTCGTTGCCTATGCTTTGCCCACGGGTTACGGGGTTTATAGTGCCTCGAAAAGCGCGGTTTCATCCCTACTCACCGTTGCTCGCCGCGAGATGGGCCATCAATTTAAAGTCGTTTTGGTGAGTCCTGGGGAAACTCAGACAGAATTTTGGCAAGTTGCCCAAAAGCGTTCCGGGCATTTAATTGATGGTCGTTCTCCAGTGCCGATGGCTTCAGCCGATACGGTGGCGGCAGTAATTGCCCGAGCGATCGAGCGTCCCCAACCGAATGTTTTTATGAATTGGACAGAGCGTTTATTGCCCATCCTACGGGGTGCTTTTCCGGCGGTTCTGGAACATCATTATCGAGTAGTTGAACAACATTAAATTTCCTCTGGAAATCAGGGGTACCCCTGATTTCCTCCCTGACTTTTTCGAGTGAAATTTTGAAACTCTGGAGAACATAGAACGATGAATCCCCTGCTCGATCGAGTATGTATTATCGGTGCTGGTGCTTCAGGCATCGCAGCTTGTAAGGTCTTAAAAGAGCGAAGAATTGCCTTTGATTGTTATGAAATGAGTAACCGTGTGGGCGGTCTTTGGGTCTATAACAATGCCAATGGTTTATCCAGTGCCTATCGCTCCCTGCATATTAACACTTCCAAACAACTGATGCAATACTCCGATTATCCTTTATCAGAGGAGTATCCTAATTTCCCGCATCACAGTCAAATCGCTCAATACTTTGATGATTATGCCGAGCATTTTGGCCTTAAGCCCCATATTCATTTTCAAACAAAAGTCGTTCAAGCTGAACCCCTAGAATTGGGTGGTTGGCAAATTACTCTCGACGATCAATCTTGCCATAATTATCGGGCCCTAATTGTTGCCAATGGACACCACTGGAATCCTCGTTGGCCTAACCCGTCTTTTCCTGGAGAATTTGAGGGCAAACAAACCCATAGTCATTACTATAAGAGTGGGGAAATTTATCAGGATAAAAATATTGTTGTAGTCGGTTTTGGCAATTCTGCGATGGATATTGCCGTTGAAGTATCTCGGATTGCTCGAAATACTTACTTATCCGTAAGACGCGGCTTTCATATTATTCCTAAACACGTTTTAGGAACCCCGCTTGATCTAGCGCCAATTCCTCGTTTTTTACCGTTCTCCTGGAAATTAAAAATTCAAGCTTTTGCGGTGAAATTGCAGGTGGGAAAATTAAGCCAGTATGGTCTCCCCGATCCCGATCATCCTTATATGCACGCTCATCCTACCATCAGTTCCGATATTTTTTCCGCCCTATCTCACGGACGAGTGAAACCGAAACCCAACATTCAAAAGTTAGATGGAGATGGAGTGATCTTTGTGGACGGAAGCCGAGAAAAAGTGGATGAAATTATCTATTGCACTGGCTATAACGTGAGCTTTCCTTTTTTCCGTTCAGAAGTGATCGAGGTTAAAAATAATGAGGTACAACTATTCCATCATGTTTTTCACCCTCACTATCGCGATTTATTTTTTATTGGCCTATTACAACCGATCGGTCCGGTTATGCCGATCGCTGAATTACAAAGTCAGTGGATTAGTCAATACTTATTAGGAGAGTACAAGTTGCCCGATTCTAGGACAATGAAACGGGAAATCTTCCAAGAAAAAGAACAAGTTTGTCAACGTTACGGTTATTCAGCCCGTCACACAATGCAAGTGGATTATGAGCCTTATATTGCTCGTGTGAAAAATGAGATGAAAAAGGGTTCCAGGGGAGCGGTACCTCTGCTCCAATCTGAAGCCAATTCTTTGTTACCAGCCCACATTGTTAGCACGATCAGCTAAATTTTCTGTTCCACTGTCTCTATTTACTCCTGTTCTCGGTAATTGTCATGATGAAAACCACTAATTCTGTTCGGCAATTCGTCTATGATGTTGTGATTATGGGTGCTGGTTTTGCGGGCGTTTGCCAAGCCCGTCACCTGATGCTTAAGGTTCCCAATATCAAGATCGCTTTAATCGATCCTCGTCCAGAAAATCGTAGCGATAAGGATCTAAAAATTGGCGAGTCAACGGTAGAAATTGCTAATTTATTTATTTGTAAAGAGTTGGGTCTTTACGAATACATGATTGAAAATCATCCTCCCAAATTTGGCTTAAATTTTCACTGGCCAAAAGATTCTCACAAAACCGATACCATCGAGGATTACTACCATATTTGGACGAATCGACAGCCCCCCCTTGCCTCTAGCCAAATGAATCGAGCTAAATTTGAGCGGGATCTGTTACGAATGAATAAGGAAATGGGAGTTGATTTTTATAATGGTCGTGTCGTTGATGTTACTATTCATCCCGGAAATGATCCCCATCAAGTCAAGGTGAAATTGCACGATGAAGTGATTGAATTAACCGCTAAACATTTAGTAGATGCCGCTGGTCGTCAATTTATTATCGGCAAAAAAACGGATAATGTTATTTTCGATCCGGAGCATCTTTGTGGTGTAAATACGGGTTCGGCATGGGTACGGGTTAAAAATATTGATCGAACTCTTTTTCACTCTGGCTATGATCCAGAAGCCACATCCTGTAGTCACTACTATGCCACTAATCACTGGTTCGGGCAAGGTCATTGGCTATGGATGATTCCCACGGACACAGACACTCAAGAAATTTCGATCGGAGTTATCCATCATCATGAAATTATTCCCGCCGATTATCTAAATCAAGAACAGAAGTTTTACGCATTTCTCAAAGCTAATCACAAACTTCTTTATGATTTATTGAGCAGTGGAGAGAAGATCGATTTTCACTACTGGCCGAGAATCGCTCACACCAGTAAGGAAGTTCTTTCGGCAGATAATTGGTATGTGATTGGGGATGCGGCTTATATTTTCGATGCTTTTTATTCTATGGGTACATCCCTGACCACTTTTGCCATCGAAAGTGTTACTGAAGTCATTCGATCGAAGTTAGCAGGAGAAGCAGATGCCGAGGTTAAACGCGTAGCTTACAACCAATTTAATCTCGCACAAGCGGAAGGAGTGAATCAACTTATGCGCGATCACAAAACTCAACTCGGTCATGCCAGTATCATGAGTTGGCGAATCTATTTCGAGTACATATGGTGGTTCGGAATTTTGGTACCCCTGTATGTGGGAAAATGGCATCTTAATGTTTCCTTTATTGAGGGATTTGTCAAGATTCATCGTCAGACAGTCAATTCACTTTTTGTCGAGATTTACGAACAATTAAATCAATTAGTTGAACGAAAAGCTAACCTAGGCTTACTGGATTGTTATCGAGGGGATCAGCTACTAGGTGACTATCAACCGCTAGTCCATTTTGATAGCTTCCTAGAAAATGTTCAATATGAGCCTTTTCGTAGTAACATCTTTACGAGCATCAAATACACTCATTTCTATGGAGCGATTTGGTATCTCGTTTTTCAGTGGAAGGGGTTTGGTTTGGGGGGAGTAATAGCTCCTAAACATCTCTATCACTTCCTGCGACTCTTGCTTTTGTCAGGGGTCGCCTCGTTCGGAGAATTTTATCATCGATTAAAGATGAAAAAAATTCCTCATAATCATCAAATTGCTTGCACAACTGAGGAATTTAAACATTATCAATATCAATCTTCTTTAAACCCTTGGTTTTAGCCGTGTTTATCAAGGGTGTTTTCTAGGAATAGGTGCGGCTAGGATGATCAAGTAATATGATTAATAGCCACCTATTTATTTCCTGACAACTCTCCATTCTTGCTCTTAAGAATTACTCGGAAAAAGTCATGTTTACCTATGAAGAAATTCATCAAGGGGTCAAATCGTTAGGGCTAAATCTGACCGAAAAAGAATTAGCATCTCTACAGTCTGGCAATCTAGTTTCGTTAGAGCAAAGACGCTTAAGTGAAATTGGCTCTATTTTTATCCTCGCTGCTGCTCTTTGTCCTCTCAATTCAGACCAAAAAAGAAAAACTCCCCTATTTCTCGATATTTACGCTTCAGAGCAACCCGCATCTAATCAACAAGGTATCCCGGTTTATTGCTGGTCAAAAAAACCATCCGAACGAGCTTGTCTTTATCTATTTTTAGCCAATGGAATTCCTTCTTGTCAGATCGTGGTAACTTTTTGTCAATTGCCAGAGGAAATAACTTCTTAGGGAATTGTTTTGCTCAATTTTAATAGCATTTCTCAGAAAATGTGTTTTTATTTATTTCCGAAAACCTCAAGATATGTCCACAAGTAAAAGGTTATCTGTCTCGCTTATTTTTCCTGAATATTGGTTGAGGACACATCCTCTCCGAACAATAACCTTTCAAGCTTTTGGGATTGGTTCTCTTTCCTTACTCTGTGCAGGAGTAATACAATCTTCGGTTCAAGCGAGTAGCTTTAACATTGATGAAATCTATGTTTTTGGTGACAGCAACGTAGATATAGGTCGAGTGTATCAGGCTACTGGTGGAGCATTTCCACCGGTTCCCCTGTATGCCGAGGGACGTTTTACCAATGGCCCGGTTTGGGTGGAATATCTAGCCCAATCTCTGGGATTAACGGTTAATGCCGCCACCAATTTTGCTTTTGGCGGAGCGAATACGGGGACGCTGAACACGATTAATCCAAGTTGGCCAGGAGTCCTCACGCAAGTCAATCAATATCTTAATAGCGTAACGGTCGCCGATCCTCGGGGATTATATATCATCGCTGCCGGAGCTAATGACTATGTGTTTGGCGGCATCACTGAGCCAGTAGAGGCGGTGAACAATCTAGAAATTTCTATTCGCGCTCTTGTTGGCATGGGGGCCAGCCAAATCATGGTCAGTAATCTTTTCGATTTAGGAAAAGTGCCTCTTGTGCAAGGGACCGGACGAGAAGCGGCTCTCAATCACTTCACCACAGAGCATCGAGAGCTGCTATTTACTCGAATCAACCATTTGCAAACAACCTTTGGATCCCAGGTAAAAATTATGACTCTAGATTTCTGGGATAGTTTCAACCAATTACAAGCCAATCCCGCTCGTTTTGGGTTTAGTAACGTAACAGAACCCTGTCTAGTCACTAATCCGGTTGTGAGTGTTTGTAGTGATCCCGATAGTTACTTTTTTTGGGATCAACTCCATCCCTCGACCGCCGGACAAAGAGCAATCGCCGCCGTTGCTCAATCGAGCTTACAGTCCACCCCCGAACCAGCTACCGGTGGGGCTATATTCTTCGTTTCTGCCCTTGCTTTCATCGGTCGAATGATCCGAAAAAATCCCTAACTCCTTCCCCGTCGGCCTTTGTACAGTCTCGGTAGTTTCCTGTTTTGCCCTTATTTTTTGGTTAGAATCAACTAAACAATGGTTAAATCTGCATTTTTTGTGAAACCTAGAGGCTGGATAACAAGTGTTACTGTCATTACAGTTGCTATATTAACTGGTTCGAGTGCTACCTATTTTCTCTTACGTTTTCGAGGGAATAGCCCCGCTCCGGCGGCGATTTATTCCCCATCGAAGATTAGTCCCACTGCTATCTCCGCCAGAGGCTATCTCGAACCCAAGGGAGAAGTGATTAAAATCTCGGCCCCTGCTTTCATGGAGGGAACGAGGGTAGCCCAACTCCTAGTAAAACAAGGAGATCATCTGAAAAATGGTCAAATTATCGCAATTTTAGACAACCATGAGCGCCTTCAAGCCGCTTTAACCCAAGCCGAAGCCCAGAGGAAAATATCCGAGGCCCGTTTAGCGCAAGTTAAAGCGGGGGCAAAACAGGGAGATGTGGCCGCACAAGATGCTCGTTTCCAAAAAACACGAGCGGAATTAAGGGGACAGATTGCTACCCAACAGGCGACCATTGCCAGTTTAGAAGCGGAGTTACAAGGGGAAACCTCGGCCCGAAAGGCAACTATCGAACGAATTCGGGCCGAATTAATCAACGCACAAACGGATTGCCGCCGTTATCAAACCCTGTACCTAGATGGGGCTGTACCGGAGCAAGAACGGGACCGCTTTTGTCTACAAGCCGAAACCATAGCTAAAAGTTTACAAGAAGCGGAAGCGAATCTGAATCGAATTGAGCGCACCATGAAGCAACGTATTCAGGAGGCCAAAGCCAATCTTGATCGCACCCGAACCACCCTTGCTCAAGAGATCAAAGCCAATCAAGCGGCTTTAGAAGCGGTCGCCGAAGTTCGTCCTGTCGATGTCCAAGTTGCCGAAGCCCAATTAATATCTGATCAAGCCTTGGTAAAACGGGCCCGAGCCGAATTAAACCTAGCCTATGTAAAAGCACCAAAAAGCGGTCAAATTCTGAAAATTCGTACCTGGCCCGGAGAAGTTGTCGGCAATGAGGGGATTGTTGATTTAGGTGAAACTGGGGAAATGTATGTTCGCGCAGAAGTTTATGAAACAGACATTCAACGGGTACGCGTCGGACAAACCGCTACGATTCGGAGTGATGGTTTAGCCGGAGAATTAACGGGAGTTGTTAGCGAAATTGGTTTACAAGTGGGCCGGCAAAATGTTCTTGGTACTGATCCGGTAGCCGATGCCGATGCCAGGGTAGTGGAAGTGAAAATTCGCCTTACCCCCGAATCGAGCACCCAAGTATCTGGCTTAAGCAATTTGGAAGTGACGGTGGTAATTGAGGATAGCAATGCCCAAAATCAAGGAGAAACCAAGTGAATAAGCGAAAATTATTCCAGAAACGAGGCACTAAGTTAGCCACGGCTTGGCTACAGCTAAAGCATCAAAAAGTTCGTCTACTGGTGGCTCTTTCAGGCGTAATTTTTTCCGTGGTGATTATTTTTATGCAGTTGGGGATTCGCGATGCTCTCTTCGATAGTGCCGTTCGTTTCCATCAAAGTTTACAAGGAGATATTTTTTTAATCAGTCCTCGCTCGACTGCCTTAATTGCGATGAAAAGTTTCCCAGAACGACGACTTTTACAATCACTTGCTTTTGATGAAGTCGATTACGTTAGCCCGATTTATCTCGATTTTGCTCAATGGAAAAATCCTAATACTCGTAATTATTGGCGTAATATTTTTGTCCTTGGTATTAATCTGAGACACCCCGTACTCAATTTGCCTGGAATTACCGAAAATATCGAGAAATTAAAAATGCCTAATACGGTATTATTTGATCAGGGTTCTCGTAGTGAATTCGGGACAATTGCCCAAGATTTTCGCAGGGATGGAAGCGTAAGCACAGAGTTGGGAAATCCCAACGGAAATCGCAAGGTTAATGTGGTGGGTTTATTTCAGTTTGGGACTTCCTTTGGCTCCGATGGAAATTTAGTGACTAGCCATATAAATTTTTTACGAATTTTTGATAATCGCAAAAAAGGCTTTATTGATGTGGGTTTGATTAAACTAAAACCAGATCAAGATATTCAAAAAACCCTAGAAAAACTCAGAAAATACTTGCCAAAAGATGTTCGAGTCTTGTCGAAAAGCGAATTTGTTAACTTTGAAAAAAAATATTGGCAAACTAGCACGGCGATCGGGTTTATTTTTAACCTAGGAGTTGCTCTAGGAATTATTGTTGGTGTGGTGGTAGTTTATCAAATTCTCTATACAAATGTTTCGGAACATCTTTCAGAATACGCCACCCTAAAGGCAATGGGCTATCGTCATCGCTATCTCTTATCAATGGTTTTACAACAGGCTTTTTTAATTGCTGTTCTCGGATATATTCCAGGTTTTTTGATCGCTAATATTCAATATGAGTTTACTAAAAATGCCACCTTATTACCTGTCAATATGTCGCTTGATCGAGCGGTTTTTGTCTTTATCTTAACCTTAGTCATGGCCTTCGTTTCGGGAGCCACTGCTGTTAAAAAATTGCAAGATGCCGATCCGGCGGATATTTTTTAGAAAAAAGAAACAAATATCTATACCTCATCTCAAGGAACAAAGCGGTCTATGGACGTTATTGATATTCAAAACCTCAATCACTATTTCGGTCAAGGAAAGCTGAAAAAACAAGTTCTTTTTCAGATCAACCTAAAAATCATAGCGGGAGAGATCGTTATTTTAACTGGCCCCTCTGGTTCCGGAAAAACAACCTTACTATCCTTAATCGGTGGCCTACGCTCTGTTCAAGAAGGAAGCTTACAGCATTTTGAAAAAGAATTACGGGGGGCTAGTGAAGAACAATTAGTCCAAACCCGCCGTCAAATTGGTTATATTTTTCAAGCCCATAATTTGTTACCCTTTCTAACCGCAAGACAGAATGTACAAATGTCGATCGAGCTTCAGGAACATCTCGGCGGACGGGAAACAGAAGAACGCGCTGCTTTGATATTAGAAAAAGTCGGCTTAGGACATCGGATCGACTATTATCCAGATAGCTTATCCGGGGGACAAAAACAAAGGGTAGCGATCGCACGAGCTTTGGCCGGTAATCCCCCATTAGTTTTAGCCGATGAACCAACAGCCGCCCTCGATAGTAAAACGGGACGAGACGTGGTAAATTTGATGCAACGTTTAGCCAAAGAACAGCGCCGTACTATTGTACTCGTTACCCACGATAATCGGATTTTAGATATTGCTGATCGCATTGTTCACATGGAAGATGGACGCTTGTGCAGTTGCTAATAGCCATCCAGAGAAAACTCAGAAAAGGCGCTCCTCAGCTTTTCGGCTAAGACTGGGATACCTCCACCGATAGATTCTGACACCAAATCTGTTTTTAATTGAGGAAACAACTTTTTTGTCTTAGCCTTAGTGGGAAGCTATTATATTTTCATGCTTGGCGGTGCCACCTTTGGCATCGAGAAGATTTCCTGAATCCTGAAAATGCAATCCCTAGACTTTACCACCCTCAGTGCCACTTGTGCCGAAATTGCCGCCCCTTGGCTGCCAGCCAGACTAGAACAAGTGTATCAAATTGATCGCCAAACCATCGCCCTCCATTTACGAACCTTCGATCGCAAGGGATGGTTAATTATTTCTTGGCATCCCCAAGGGGCGCGGCTGCATATTGGTGATCCACCGCCGAAAGTCCCTGATACCTTCACTTTCAGCGATCAATTGCGTCATCAACTCAATGGTTTTGCCCTGACAAAATTAGCATTTGTTGCCCCGTGGGAAAGAGTCATTGATCTGCAATTTGCCAAACGTCCCGATGATCCGGCGCTGTGGCATTTGTATATAGAAATTATGGGCAAATATAGCAATGTCATTTTAACTGCGGCTGACAATCAAATTGTCACCGTTGCCCATCAAGTTAATGCTACCCAGTCTAGTGTTCGCACCGTACAAACGGGACAAACCTATCAACTACCCCCCGTTTTATTGGCAACAAATCCCAGTTTAGAAGAATCCTTGAGCAGTTGGCAAACCCGAGTTAGTTTAATCCCTAAAACTATCGAAAAACAGCTAGTTAGTACCTATCGTGGGGTTAGTCCCGTTATCGCTCGATCGCTGTTACAAAAAGCCAAAATTAACCCAAAATTAAACACGGATCAGTTAGATAATAATGATTGGGAAAAGCTCTTTTCGGCCTGGCAAGAATGGTTAAAAATCCTTGAAAATAAAACCTTTCAACCGGGATGGACGAGAGAAGGTTATACAGTTATCGGTGGGGAGATGCTGGCAGCGGCTAAAAATGTCCAAGAATTATTAAACCGTTATTATAGCGACCAAATTAATCAAGAAAACTTTCGACAACTACAGCAAAAATTAAACCAAAAAATCACCTCTTTACTGACTAAACTGCAAACTAAAGCGGCAGGATTTCAAACAAGACTAGCAGAATCTGCTCATGCTGATCGCTATAAAGAGCAAGGGGATTTATTAATGGCAAATTTACAGCAAATACAGCAGGGAATGACTAGCATTACTTTGGCGGATTTCCAAACAGGAGAACCTGTCATTATTCCTCTCGATCCCGAAAGAAATCCCGTGCAGAATGCCCAATATTTGTATAAACAACATCAGAAATTAAAAAGGGCCAGGTTAGCGGTGGAACCTTTATTAGAGGAAGTGGTCAGTGAAATTAATTATCTCGAACAGGTGCGATCGAGTTTAAGTCAACTAGAAAATTATAGCAGCAGCGAAGATTTAGAGGCATTAGACGAGATACAAGAAGAATTAATTCAACAGAAGTATCTAGAAAGCAATTACCAGCGTAATCGGACGAATAATAAAGAATCCGAACCCATGCGCTTTACTACTCCCTCTGGAGTCGAATTATGGATTGGCAGAAATAACCGTCAAAATGATCGGCTAACTTTTCGTAGTGCCAGCGATTACGATATCTGGTTTCATAGTCAAGAAATCCCTGGTAGTCACGTTTTACTGCGTTTAAGTCCCGGTACAGTTCCAGAAGCCGCCGATCTGCAATTTGCCGCCGATTACGCCGCTTATTATAGCCGCGCTCGCCATAGTGAACAGGTTCCCGTTGTCTATACCCGTCCTAAATACGTCTATAAACCCAAGGGCGCAAAGCCCGGTATGGTGGTTTACAAACAGGAAACAGTAATCTGGGGCTGTCCTCAGAGGGTTGAGGATTACCGCAAAAAATAATTTTTTACCAAATCGTTTACTTTTTTTTACACAAAATGGGTATTGTCTGTTACAATTTTTACTAGAGAGATAAATGCAGTTCAGGCGCTTGGGAACGCAAGAACTATATTTCCTCAGATTACAACAACAAACAACAGCAAACCAGTGGTAGCAGCCGATAGTCGAGGGAAAGACACAAAAAACCGACTATTTAGGTGATATTAAAGCGACCACTGGTATTTTATCTTAACCTAACCGGTTCTGTAACTCCGTGATCGTCCCCGTCTCACATTTTGTAATGGTGCAAAATTAATTTCCATTCAGCCAGAAGTATAACCTAAATTAGGGCTTGCTGAATAATGGTAAAACCCTTTTTAATCTTTCAATAGGATTAGTTTGATCGAAAATTTGGGTACAAACCCTTCCTTTAGTGTAGGGTCGGGCAGCTTTAAATAAATATGTATTGTCAACTTAAGGAATTTTGTATTAAGATGTTGATACTCGGTCAAGCATCGTCAAAATGTTTGTACTAAAATGCAAGGTTAAGCCAAAACCTAATCAGATAGAAGCCATTAACGAAGCAATACGGACAACCCAATTTGTTCGGAATAAAGTCCTGCGTTATTGGATGGATAATCGGGGTGTTGGCAAAACCGAGTTATTTCGGTACAACACAGCATTAAGAAAAGAGTTTAAATTTGTTGATGATTTAAACTCCCATGCTTGCCAGACTGCTGTAGAAAGAACCTTGCGGGCAATTACTCGTTTTTACGATAATTGCCAAAATAAAGTTAAAGTAAAGAAAGGCTACCCTAAGTTTAAAAAACATTCCCATTCCGTAACGGGCAGAAACTGCTGAACAAAGAGGGCAAATGCTAGAGGCAAAATTGCGAGCTTTGGGGGTAGAATTAGATTAAATTAACCTAGTTTCTGGAGCGGACAAGACAGCTTTTTTCGTCAAGCACAAAGACACAAAGTTATACTACAGCGTTTCTCTCACCATTAAGATAACTGCTATAATGTATTCGCCAACTCTAAGTGGTCGAACAAAATTAAAGTTAACCGTGAGGCAAGGGAATAGATCAGAGGCAATAGTCAAGGCTCTCAGCTTTATTAATGTTTCTTAATACAAACGTATTTGTTGAGAGGGTTTCCGAGCAAATATGGAGTGTAAACTGATTAGGCATCGTCCGTAATTCCTGATCCTGACTGGGGATAACTGCCATGGCTTCTACTACTTAGAAAAAAATTATCAAGTTTGTATTGATCACTCAAGGAGAAATTTTTATGGAAATATCTCGTCCTAATCAAGCAGAATTAACCGCCGAAGAACATCAGGAACTAGAAAAGTTGCGCGCTATTATCGAACAGGCTAGTGTTGATGGCGTGATCACTCAAGGGGAAAGGGAAAGAATTGCTCTAGCTATGAGGTCTGATGGTAAAGTGACCCTGGAAGAATTAGAGTTAGTCAGAACTTTAATTACCGAAAAAGTGAGCAAAGGGGAATTAGTTCTTGATTATCTTTAAACTCTGAAAAATCCGATAAAAAAAAGACGGGGTTTTCACCCCGTCCTATTTGTCAAGAATTATGACAAATCCTTGACTTGTGATACTAATTGTGCTACCACATCTTGAGCGCTACCAAAGAGCATAAAAGTTTTAGGATTGTAGAATAATTCGTTTTCTACCCCGGCAAAACCCGATCGCATACTGCGCTTAATCACGATCGTGTGCTGTGCCTTATCCACGTCCAGAATCGGCATTCCATAAATCGGACTAGCTTTATCATGACGGGCAGCGGGATTAACCACATCATTCGCCCCAATAATTAACGCCACATCGACGCGCTCAAACTCAGGATTAATATCATCCATATCGTAGAGCTGCGGATAGGGAACATTAGCTTCGGCCAATAATACATTCATGTGTCCTGGCATTCTTCCCGCCACGGGGTGAATAGCATATTTAACCTCAACGCCATTTTTTTCCAACTGTTCAGCCAATTCTCGCACTGCGTGTTGTGCTTGGGCCACTGCCATGCCGTAACCTGGTACAATCACCACAGAACGCGCATAACCGAGCATCATAGCCCCTTCTTCTGAATCAATAGCATGAACCGATTTATCGAGGCTAGAAGTGGCGCTCGCTTCGCCTCCAGCACTAGCACCGGTACCAAATGCCCCAAATAGTACACTAGCCAGCGATCGATTCATGGCTTTACACATGATCTGAGTTAGGATAATCCCCGACGCACCCACCAAAGCACCGGCGATGATCAACATACTATTCATCAGGATAAAACCGACTACGCTGGCGGCAAGTCCCGAAAAAGAGTTTAAGAGGGAGATAACCACGGGCATATCGCCGCCGCCGATGGGAAGCACGAATAAAGCCCCGAAAATTAGGGAAAGTCCCACCAAAGTCAGGAAAACATCGATCGAGGTGGGATTAAAAAAGAGATAGACACTACCCCCTAAAAAGGTGAGTAGTAAGAGAATGTTAAAGGGTTGCTGGAAAGGAAAAGTTACGGGTGCACCACTGATTAATTCCTGTAATTTGGCAAAAGCGAGGACACTACCGGTAAAAGTGACACCACCGATCAATATACCCAAAATAGCGATCAGTATCGAGTCAAAGGCAATATTTTCACCACTTTGCAGTAAACGCCAGTATTCGCCCATGGCAATTAAAGCACTGGCAGCACCGCCTAAACCGTTAAAAATCGCCACCATTTGGGGCATAGCTGTCATCGGGACTTTTTGCGCCGAAACTAGGCCGATAATTGAACCAATCACCAACGCTACGGCGATTAAACCATAGCTGAGGATTTCTTGATTGATTAAGGTGGCAATAACGGCGATTAGCATCCCGATGGCAGCCAGAAAATTGCCTTGACGGGCGGTAGCGGGGGAAGATAATTGTTTAAGACCGATGATAAATAAAATGGCGGCGAGTAGATAGGATAACTCGATCCCTGTGATCAGGGCATTATTCATGATTTAGCCTCTTTTTTCTTGAACATTTGCAGCATTCGATCGGTAACGACAAAACCACCGACCACGTTAACCATCGCCAAAATAACGGCAATTAACCCTAAAATTACGGTTAATTCGTGCCAATCCGTGCCTCCGGCGATGAGGAGCGCACCGACAACGGCGATACCTGAAATTGCATTGGCTCCCGACATCAGGGGTGTATGGAGAGTGGGAGGGACTTTATTGATCACCTCGAAACCGACAAAGGAAGCGAGGACAAATACCACTAAAGCGGTTAAAAGTTGGGCAGTCATTGGTTAAAGAAATAGGGGATAGGGTGTGGGGTGTGGGGTG
>NZ_JAQMSY010000252.1:0-10603 GCF_028329095.1 Microcystis sp. CS-574 | reverse complement strand
GGGTTTGCTGAAAAAGTTTTTCGTGGGGGTAGGGTGTGGGGTGTGGGGTGTGGGGTGTGGGGTTTTACGGATTTTGAGGGGGTCAGTTTCCTAATTTTCAGGGAAAAAGTCCTGGAATTTTACCCCCGATCACTCCAATAGCTGGCACTTTTTGAGGGAAAAAAAGTCTAAAAGTCTTATCCAACAAGGGTTTTAGATTTATTCAGCAACCCCTAATTAAACCTCTTGCATAATTAATTTTTGAGGGTTCAAAAACGTCAAAAATAAGGATTAAATGGCATCAAATCTGTAAATAGATCATTTAATTGATTATTATTCATTCTCAATTTTCCTGACTACTGACTCATAACCCTAACAACAATTTTTGATTTTTACAAGAGGTCTTATGAAGGTAGATCAGACAGTGATGCAATTCAGACTTGAATCAGCCTATTATGAAAACTTTTCTGACTTTTCTTCAGCTATTTATGGATGCCTGAATGATGCCGATCTGAAACATAAAAAACAACTGGATTCCTTGCTTACTCTAGGATTTCAGAAGTTTAATAAATCTCAGATTATGAACGTCCAAAGTATATAAACCCCCAGTAGATGGGAGTGCCAGAGCTGCGGAGCAGTAACCAGTAAACAGTAAATAATGAAATATGATTTGCTGATGACTGATCACTGATCACTGAATTTATCTTTTAGCGGCAACAATGGCAAAAACGGTGGTATGGGGATCATCTTTTAAAGTCACCCCTTCCGGCATTTTTAAATCACCCACGAGCAGGGATTGCCCCACACCGATGCCCGAAACATCAAATTCGATCACTTCCGGGATATTATCAGCAATACAGGAGACATTAACTTCGTTAACGAACTGTTCGATTAAACCGCCCTGTTTGGTTCCGATCGCTTCTCCTATGGCTTTAATCGGAACGACGATATCGAGCTTACCGTGGGCAGATACCGAGAAGAAACTGAGGTGATAGAGATTTCTTTTCCAGGGATGAGATTGTACCTCTTGGATCAAAGCTTTTCCCGTCCAAGGCATTTCCGGAACATTGACATCCACCAGGGTATTATTCACCGAGGCCTTTTTAAGCAGGGTTAAGGCCGCTTTTTCTCCCACCACGAGGGAAACCGATTCCGTGCCGTTATGGCCATAGAGAACCGCCGGGATCAAACCCTGACGACGTAGAGCCCTGGGGTTAATATTTTCGGGTCTTTTTTGACATTCAACGCTAACTTGCATAGTTGACTAATCCTCTTTAGCAATGATTTAAAATTCGTAATTATCCCAAGGCGAGCCATTTTCGTCCAAAAGAGCGCGTTTGGGTCCGTGAATGGGATCTTCAACGATAATAGTTTGGTCGCGACTAGCTCCTAGGGAGATAATAGCGATCGGTACTTCCATGATCGCCCCTAGGAATTTTAGATAATCGAGGGCCTGTTTGGGCAAGTCTTCCAGACTCCGACAAGCGCTGGTGGGTTGTTGCCACCCCGGCATCGTTCGGTAAATCGGTTGACAACGGGCGAATTCCACCGCACTACTGGGTAAATGGCGACAGGTTTTGCCGTCCAATTGGTAGGCGACACAGACTTTGATTTCCTCTAGGGTATCGAGAACATCTAATTTAGTGATCGCTAGACAGTCTAAACCATTGATTCGCACTGCGTAACGACCGATAACCGCGTCAAACCAACCGCAGCGACGACGGCGGCCGGTGGTGGTCCCGAATTCCGCCCCACGATCGCATAATAACTGCTCGACATCCCCCTCTAATTCCGTCGGAAATGGACCTTCACCTACCCTAGTGGTGTAAGCTTTGGCCACACCGATCACTCGATCGATTACCGTCGGACCGATGCCAGAACCCACACAAGCACCCCCGGCGATCGGATTGGAGGAGGTAACGTAGGGATAGGTTCCGTGATCGAGGTCGAGTAGGGTGCCTTGGGCCCCTTCAAAAAGAATATTCTTACGCTTGCGGATTGCTTCGTAGATTTTTAAGGAACTATCGACCACATGGGGACGCAGTTTCTCGGCATATTCTAGATATTCCTCGATCACCGTCTTTGCATCTAAAGGCGGTAAGTTATATAACTTTTCTAAAATGACGTTTTTATAATTGATCGTCCATTCTAGTTTTTGCTGCAGATTCTCGGTATTGATCAAGTCGATGACTCGAATACCGATGCGCTCGGATTTGTCGGCATAGGTGGGGCCGATACCCCTTCCCGTGGTGCCGATTTTATATTTCCCCCGTTTTTCCTCGGATGCTTGATCGAGCAGCCGGTGATAGGGCATAGTGACATGAGCCGTTTGCGAGATATAGAGATTGTCGGTAGTAACATTGAGGGCGTGTAATTGCGCCATCTCTTTGAGTAACACCGAGGGATCTATGACTGTTCCAGAGCCGATTATACATTCCGTATCCGGGTAGAGAATCCCAGAGGGAATTAGATGGAGTTTGAACGTTTGTTCATCGACGACGACGGTATGACCCGCATTTACGCCACCTTGAGAACGCACCACCACATCCGCCGATCGACTCAGCAGATCCGTGATTTTTCCTTTTCCTTCGTCGCCCCACTGAGCGCCGATTACAATAACGTTAGCCAAGGTATTTTAGTCTAGCTAAAGTTCACACAAACTACCATTATCCACACTGGATAGATATTTTGTCAAGAGCATTATTGATTTAGTTATGGCTTTATTTCGTCGTCCTTCACCACGTTTATTCACCCTATTTACCTTTTTCTTGTTGCTCTGCCCTGGGGCAGCGTTCTTTTTCCAAGGGAAACCATGCCGCGAGACTTTAGCCCCTCTGCCTCAAGATCCATAGAAAACGGGTTTCTCAAAGAAACCCGTTTTCTGGAATAAGAGGCGATCGCAAATTTAATCTCTCTCAATTAATCAACTGGAAGCTTTAGGAGAAGCTTTGTTAGATTTTACCAAAGCGGGAGATTTAGAGGAATGGGTGCGATCGCTTCTGTAGGTGAACCTGGTGTTAAAACTATTTGGTTGGGACTGGGAAGATGACATAATATCAGCGAGACTTGGAAGCTATCTGATCAAATCAGTTCCCCCAGAGAACCCCCTTGAGCCATCCTGCACACTTTTCTCTCTTTGTCAAATTTTATGTTAAGAAAGATGTGACTAATGGATAGGGGGAGAAGGGGAAAAGCAAACCTAAGATTAACCCTGCACCATCACCGAGGCAGCCGCAGCCACACCGGCGCCGGGGGTGACACTTTCGACACCTAACTCGATTAAAGTCGCTTCAATGGCAGCGATAACCGTGAGGATATCCCTCTCACTGGCAAAACCTAAATGACCGATACGGAAGATTTTACCCTTGAGGTGATCCTGACCACCAGCCACAGCGATGTCGAACTTTTTATTGAGAGTCGAACGAATTTTTTCCGCATCTACTAGAGTGGGGGCTACCGCAGTAATCGCCGTGGAAGCCCAGGAATCCGCCGCGTAGAGGGGCAAATCCAGGGCGCGCATACCCGCCCGCGTCATCTGCGTTAAGCGTTGGTGACGGGCGAAAATTGCCGCTAATCCCTCCCTTCTCATCATTTGCAGAGAAGCTTGTAAACCGTACATCAGGTTAACTGGGGGGGTAAAGGGGGAACTATCCTCATCGGTGGCTTTTTTGTATTTGCCTAAATCTAGATAAAAACGGGGCAGTTTGGCGGTTTCGTAGGCTTTCCACGCTTTTTTGCTTACGGAAACAAAACCTAAACCGGGAGGAATCATATAACCTTTCTGGGAACCAGAACCGACCACATCTAAACCCCATTCGTCGATGGGAATATGATAAGCTCCTAAACTGGTGACAGCATCGACGATAATTAAAGCTTCCCCGTGGTCTTTTACCGCTTTGTTAATGCTTTCCAAGTCATTGAGAACCCCGGTGGAAGTTTCTGAATGGGTGATAATTACCGCTTTGATGGCTTTTTCCTTGTCTTCGGTCAGTTTAGCGGTGAATGCTTCTGGATCTAGGGGTTTACCCCATTCTGCCTTAACTACATCCACATTTAAGCCGTAGGCTTTCGCGACTTTCCCCCAACGTTCCCCAAATTTACCATTATCCCCCACCAAAACTCGATCGCCGGGGCTGAGAAAATTAATAATTCCCGCTTCCATGACACCGGTTCCCGAAGCGGTTAGCATTAAGACATCGCCACTGGTTTGATGCAACCATTTAAGATTTTCGGTTAATTCGGCGATTACCTTGCTAAAAGCACCGGTCCGATGACCTATCGGTGCTTTAGCCATAGCCAATAATACCGCTTCCGGCACTGGTGTGGGGCCGGGAATCATCAACATATTTTTATTTTCCATGGTTCGTCCTCTCTCGTTGGGCCATATTTAACAAAGATAAAAAACCAAATCTCGATCGCATCAATTCTGAGGGGTTGATTTAAGATTTGGCAAACTCTGATTATATCGCAGGAAGCAGGGGGCGGTCGGCAGGAGGCAGGAGTTAGCTTTTTTCTCCCCAATTCCCCACTTCATAATTCGTAATTTATAATTCATCATTCCGACTCCCCACTTCCTAACTCCTATTCCCGATTTTCAAACAATTTCTGGATACCGACGGCAGGATCGGGCAGTTTTACCAAAGATTCGCCGATTAGAACCGCATTTGCTCCCGCTTGCTTCACTTTCGCCAGATCTGTTGCTGTGTTTAATCCCGATTCGCTGACGATCAGAATACCTTTTTCTCGCACCTTTTCGCCTCTAGCTTCTAGTAATTGGCGAGTATTGTCTAAATCAACTGTAAATGTCTCTAAATTACGGTTATTAATGCCGATTAGTTCGATTCCCTCAATGGCTAACACTCGATCGAATTCGGCCAGACTATGCACCTCTACCAAAGCTGTCATCCCTAAACCCTTGACAATTTTGACAAAATATGCTAGGTCTTGATCGCTTAAAATAGCGGCAATTAAAAGAACAGCATCGGCTCCTTTAGAGCGAGCGTAGTAGATTTGATAGGGATAAAGGATAAATTCTTTGCATAATAGGGGTAAAGATACCGCTTGCCGGACGAGGCTAAGATTTTCGTAACTACCTTGAAAAAACTTACTATCGGTTAAAACCGATAAACAAGTGGCTCCTCCCTGTTCATAGGTACGGGCGATCGCTACAGGATCAAAATCTTCGCGGATGACTCCCTTGCTAGGAGAAGCTTTTTTGACTTCGGCAATCAAAGCGGGTTGGGTTTTACCCTGTTTTAAGGCGGCTAAAAAGTCGCAAGGTGGCGCAGTATTGGCTATTTTTTGGCGTAATTCCAATAAAGGCAGCCTTTCGCGCAATTTATCGACTTCGATCTCTTTATGCCAAACGATTTCTTCTAAAATATTTTGCGGTTGTGCCTCTGGCACTTTCACCACATAACTCAAACTCTCAACTTTAACGGCAGGATTGGGGTGTTTTCTTCGGATCTGCATTTTTTCACTGTCCAGAGCTTAACAGTGATTAGTGTAACAGTGATTAGTTATCAGGGATTGAAATAGAGACGGGGAAAACCACGTCTCTACAGACATTTAACTCTACTTCTGTGGATATTCCCAGTCTTCACCGAAAGGCTATTGCATAGCTTCGATCGAACGTTCTAAAATTTTATCTTGGAGTTTTTCGTCTTCTTGACGATTTTCAGTTAACAAAACCCGCGCTTTTGCAGTTTCTGCCTCTCCTTCCCCTAAAAGCTCCTCTGTACGAGTTAAGACATTCTCTTCGAGCATTCCTTCTGCTTGTCGTTCTTGGGTTAGATTAAGACGTGCTTTTTCTTCAATATTCATAAATTTATCCCTGCCACAGGTGCGATCAACTTCTACCTTTAGTCTGACACAAATTTACTATTCCGTATCATTAACTACAGAAAAATTTAGAATCTTACTGGCGAAACAGAGATTTAGGTATTTGTTCTCATTCCTTAAATGGACAGGGATCGATCGACCTCAAGCTATAAAATAAAACCTATGGAACAATTCCCCAGCTTAATCAAGCTTGTATATCGGGCGAATAATTATCGATTGCCTAAACCAACAGATTTCTGGACAGTATCCGATTCTATCGTAATATCCTATTTGCACAGCTTATGACCAAAGGTAATTTAAACGATCTCATCCGTACAGAAGCTAATAAAGAGGTAGAATCCCAAACCTCTCCTTCTCCCAAACGTCCGAAGGAAACTAACGCCACCCTACAGGCAAAAATTAACGACTTGACAACAGAGTTAGAAAAAACCGAGAAAAATCAGCAAACTCTCCAAGAAAAGGTTATTTCTCTGGAAAAAGAAGTCCAAGAACATCTGGAACTCTCTGTCAGGTTACAGCAGTTACAACAACAGACCGAGCAGTTAGAATCTGTCCTCTCGGAAAAAACCACTTTGGTGGCACAATTATCGAGTCAATTAAGTCAATCCCAGACGGAACTAACCGAGAAAAAACAGTTGATTGAAAAATTATCGAGTCAATTAAGTAAAACAGAAATAGAACTGACTGAGAAAAAACAGTTAATTGAAAAATTATCGAGTCAATTAAGTCAATCCCAGACGGAATTAACCGAGAAAAAACAGTTGATTGAAAAACTATATAATCAAATTAAAACCCTAGAAAATAGTCCCACCCCCACGCCTGAACCGTCAGCAATTACCAAACCTGCGCCGAAGAAACCCAGTCTTTATAACTTTGAAATGGCAACTTTAGTCCGTTATATTGCCCCAACTCCTACCCCCACAGAGTTAACGGATTCCGATATCGGTTGGTTCGATTAATTATGGCTAGTAAAAACCAAGAACAACAACATCCACAGGAAAGAATTGATCGCCCGATTGTTGATCAGCTGCTGCAATCAGAACCTAATGATTTAAACTTAGCTGAATGCGCTCGTTTACGCATACGTTATCAAAACTTTCCGGGGGCAAGAGAAATCCAAAGAGATTTAGATTTAATCCTAGAAAAATGGCAGTTAGATGAAGCTAGTTTATGGGCAAAAACTCGACAACTGCACAGTCATGGACAAGTGTATCAAATTCGCCAAAGCGAGGAGCAACAGGATTGGAGTTAAATTAAGCTATAGGGTTGAAAAAAACACTTCTTCCCTTTCACCTTATCTCAGAAAATAATATTATTGTAGGGGCGAATTGCATTCGCCCTCTTTTAATAACTTCTGCTGCTCGCCTATATGTGAGAGAAAGTCACAAATAGGAGATGCACCAAAAATCAAACCTATAATTTGATTTTATCTAATAATCTCTGAAAAGGATTTTTTGGTTTGCTTGCTGGCGGATCTGCGGGGGGATTAGGATCATCTAGATAACGATAATATCTCCAGATATCCCAGTAGGGACAGCCCGGTTCAATGCGAATTCCTGCCCAATGTAAATATTTTAAGGGCTGATTTAATCTCGGATCGATTAAAATATTCCCCTGAGGTTGAAAATGAGAACTTCCCCCCCAATTTCCCGCTTGACAACCCGGAGCGCGGACAATATTAAATCGATTGGGAACTCGTTTGAGAATGGTATAATTAATAATCGGTTGATCGGAGGTTTTTTGAGAAAAATCAAAATATTCTGGATGAGCGGCACATTCTTGAAAAGCACTATAAGTAGTCGTGCAAAATAAATTTCCTAGTGAAGAAAGGCAAAAGGCAAAAGGCAAGAGGTGGTTAGATATGTGTAATTAATTTTGCTTAGGTACTTATAATTCCTGTTCTGAGAACAGATTCTTTTTACTAGCCCAAAAACCACCGTTAAACATTCCACTTAGATCATTTTCTGTGAAGATTCCTTGTTCTAAAACAATCGGATTAAAGACATCAGTAATCCCTTTTTTGTGTTGGTAATCACAGCAGAGAAAATCGTAGGTATCGAGGAAATTTAGATTATCTATTATTTTTTCAAAAACTACGATATCCGCATCGATATAAAGAAATTGATCTAATTCTCCAAACCAATACACCTGCTTGCGAAATTGATTGGGACGAGCAAAGAATTTTTCTCCAAAAATATCATAGATTTTTTGTGCTAATTCTTCCACTAATTGCAGATCGGGATAGAGAATAACGCCATATTTTTCGGACAATAAATCGGCAATTTTTTGATAATTATTGTCGTAGGGAATCAAGATGACGGGAGAATCGGGATCGTACAAACGAATACTATTCATTAATGCGAGCGCCTGCTCGATAACTCGATCATTAGCGGTAATGTAAATTCCTCGCTTCATAAATATCCTGGGGGTAAGAGTTAGAAATAATTATATAGCAGTTATCTTAATGGTGAAGTAGAAAGTTTTCCTTTTGGGGAGTCAGCCATCAGCTTTTTTCTCCCGATATCCCTGTTCACTGATAACTGATAACTGATAACTGATCACTGATCACTGATAACTGAATAGCCGATCGATCTTTCTCTGTCAACTCTTAAAATTGATGAGTTTGATTTTTGAATTGGCGAATAATTAAGGAAAGATCACTGCTACTTAAACAGTTTTTTCTTAAGTTTAGCCAGAGAACTCTGTATCCATAATTTTTTAAGCCGCAGGGGTTCTAAACCTTCTATATCAGCCGGATAGCGTTTTTTAATATCAAAGAAATCATTAATTTCTCTTAAAATTGTTTCAAAACGTGGTAATAGTTTTTCAGGATGATAATCATCGATAAAATTAGCAGGTAAAGAATTAACGGGAAAATTACGGGCATAATTAAGAATACGTTCCAGATCGTATTGAGTGGAATAGGCCCCGATTTTTTGACAATTGAAACCGGGATCGAGATAATCGGCTAGGGCGCTATTGACGCTAGAAAATACCGTACAACCACAGGCTAAAGCTTCCAGGGGCGGTAAGCCAAAACCTTCCGTTAAACCGTTTACAGCCCAATATTCAGCCGAATCGTAGAGATAAACCCGACTACGATTGAATAATCCCACTAAATCCTCCACATAGCTATCTAAAACCTTAAGGCGACAGCGGGGACGGAGGGCGGGAACTAGACGATTGAGAAGATACTTTGAGGATTTGCGCCCCTGTACTAGGACATCGATATCCCTTTCTAAGCCTAAATTGAGAAATTCTGAGCCAATTTGATTAGGAAGATAGTAAATTAAAGCATTAGGAGCCTTTTCTCCCCAGTAACCCATAGTATTACGGCTAACGGTTATAATTGGTATTCCGGGGGGTAAACGGAAGCCGTAACCTGTACTATGGGCATGATAAATGATATTATGCGATCGCAATCTTGGCACCAGTTTAGGCAGATCAAAACCCCAGCTAACCACAAAAATACTGTCATCAGAGCTTATTTTCGCGAGTATATCCTCTAAAAAGAGATAATTTAACTCTTTTTGACGATAAGTCACAATCTGGGCACTACAAATTTGACTAGCTAAATTGACGGTTTTCATTTCTGCCCACAGTCCACCCCCACCAAAGGGAGAAGTAGTACCGGGCAAGAGAAAATAGAGGTTTCTCATCGGTATAATAGAGGTTTTGGTTAAGCGGTAGTCTGGAGACTCGGCTATTCTATGCTTAATTATTAAGGTGTGAGGTATCTAAAGGCAATAGTCGATCGAGTATAGATATTATACTATAGCGTTTCCTGTTCCCAAGAGGTACATTATCGATGTCGAAAAATTTAATCAGCAAAGGTTAAACTGTGCCACACAGGTGTGAGAAACCTTATATATCCATTGATATTAGCAAGGGGTTTTTAATACTTAATTACTCTATTTTTATTCGGATAAAAAATGAACTAGAGATTCTATGACCTAGAACACGGAGATCGCCTAAGTATAAATACTCGAAAAATCGCTATTTTTTGAACTTAAATGATTGTTTTAAGTTCAATTAGTCTTTAAAAATATCTTGTTTTTTCTTGCGAGGTTCCATAGTATTAAATTCAGAGAAGTAGCTCGACAAGCCTGACAACTCTTGCCAAGACTTTTGTATTTATAGCGTTTCCTAAGCTAGTGAGGTACGCCTATTTTTCTTCCCTTTTGCCGTTCGGCGGTTCGGCTGAGCTCACGGCCGAAGCCTTTTGCCTAAAACCCATAACTTTTGTACCTCATCAGACTGAAAAACGCTATATATAGTCAATTACGATCGCGACCGTGTTCCCTAACCAATTCGCTCGTAATTATCCGTGGATTTCTAATTCCAACCGACTCATATCTCCCCTCCCCGAGGCTCCCCTCGCCTTCAGTGCCGAGGCGATCCAATGGCCAGAAAGCTGGCAAAACAAAACCCCCATACTCACCCCCACAATCTAACCATGAACGAGAACCCGAACCCTATCCCCGCCATCCTACCCCGATCGGCGTGGGAGAGCCAGATCGCCTATCTCTGGGCCGTATTCCAGGCGAAAAAAGCACTGGATGAAATTGAACGAATTCAGAACGAGAAGACATGAAAGCTCGATCTAATCCGCATCCAGCAACCCCTCATCTCTCATCGAAAATTTGGGTCTGAAACCCCGTCGTTCTACGACGGCTTTACTGTTAAATATTAGCACATTTACGAAATATATGCTAAAATGTGAGGTATGGAAAAAGCCTATTCTTACCGATTTTACCCCACACCCGAACAAGAGTCGCTATTG